>NZ_JBHWZO010000295.1:0-7208 GCF_042728455.1 Promicromonospora sp. NPDC060204 | reverse complement strand
GTATTTGTTGGATCAAGCAGCTTGATCCAACAAATACCCCGCACTCAGCGGGGGTGGGGCTGGGCTCAGCCCTTGGCGATCGCGCTGACGTCCAGCGTGATCTTGACCTTGTCGCCCACCAGGAAGCCGCCGGTCTCCAGCGTGGCGTTCCAGGTGAGGCCGAAGTCCTTGCGGTTGACCTCGAGGTTGGCCTCGAAGCCGGCGCGGTCGTTGCCGAACGGGTCCTTGGCGGTGCCGGTGAACTCGGTCTCCAGCTCGACACCCTTGGTGATGCCGTTGATGGTGAGGTCGCCCGAGATGATGTAGTCGTCGCCGTCGGCCTTGATGTCGGTCGAGGAGAACGTCCAGGTCGGCTTCTCGTCGGCGTGCCAGAAGTCGGCGCTCTTCAGGTGGCCGTCACGACCGGCGTCGCCGGTGCTCACGGAGGCCGCGTCCAGCTCGGCGGTGACGGTCGACGACTCCAGGTCCTCGCCCACCGTGATGGTGCCCGAGGTGACGGCGATGCTGCCGCGCACCTTCGCGATCCCGGCGTGGCGGACGGAGAAGGAGGCAGCGGTGTGGGAGGGGTCGATCTCGTAGACGCCGGTGGTGAGACCTGCGGGGAGCGGGGTGGCCATCAGGGGGACTCCTTGTGGGTTCGACGGTTGAGGTAGATAGTTGAGGGATCAACTAGATCTGATGCGTTCCAACATAACGGGTCCCGTAACGTATTCCTAGAGGGCGCCCGGCACGTCGCAGATCACATTCGGGCCGGCGGGCGATCATGGCTCCCGGCGTGACGGCGTCACCCGGGCCGGCCATCCTGGCAGCTCGGTGAGCACGAAGGCGGTGGGCGAAGTGGCAGCGGAGACGATCCAGGGTTCCGATCTCTGGCTGACCGAGGAGCAGCAGGGCTCCTGGCGGCACTATCTCGAGGGGACCGCGCGGTTCGTGGAGGCGCTCAGCGCCTTGCACGACCGGACCCTCGACCTCTCGCTCGGGGAGTACAGCCTGCTCGTGCAGCTCTCGGAGGCTCCGGAGCGCACGATGCGCATGTCCACGCTCGCGGACGGCCTGGTGCTCTCGCGCAGCCGCCTGACGCACACGGTCGCGCGCATGGAGGCGCGCGGGCTCGTGGAGCGCCGGGCGGCGGAGGGCGACCGGCGCGGGGTGAACTGCACCATGACCGACGCCGGCTACGCGGCGCTGGAGGTGGCGGCGCCGGGCCACGTCGCGGCGGTGCGCCGGATCATGGTCGACGCGCTGGACCCCGAGGAGTTCGCGCAGCTCGGACGCATCATGGCCAAGGTCGCGGCGTCCTCGAAGATGTCGGGCGGCACGGAGGAAGGCCTCACGGCCCTCTGCGACTGACCGCGTCCCGCGGCACGCGACCGGCTGCGGCACCAGGCACGTCTCAGACGCACAGGCCCTTCGGGTGACCTGTGCGTCTGACACGTGGAAGGCGGGGATGGGCGGTCCTACTCGGTCAGCACGCGGCTGAACATCGGGCGGTACGCGTACCCGGCGACCAGGGCGCCGAGGACCGGGAAGAGGAGGAACACCCAGAGCTGCCCCCATGCCCAGCCGCCGGCGTAGATCGCGGTGGCGATGGAGCGGGCGGGGTTCACCGACGTGTTCGTGATCGGGATCGAGACCAGGTGGATCAGCGTGAGCGTCAGGCCGATCGCCAGCGGCGCGAACCCGGGCGAGGCGATCCGCGCAGTCGTGCCGAGGATGACGAACAGGAAGACCGCGGTGAGGACCGTCTCGGTCAGGATCGCGGAGCCGAGCCCGAAACCGTCCGGGGAGTGCTCGCCGAACCCGTTGGCCGCGAAGCCCGACTCGCGCGCGGCCTCGAAGTAACCGTCCGGCCCGCCGAGGGCGATCAGCGCCAGCACGCTGGAGCCGAGCACGCCGCCGATGACCTGCGCGACGACGTAGCCGCCGACGTCGTTCCAGGAGAACCGGCCCGCGGCCGCCAGTCCCAGCGTGACGGCCGGGTTGAAGTGCCCGCCCGAGATCGGGCCCAGCGCGAACGCGCCGACCACCACGGTGAGGCCGAAGGCCAGGGCGACCCCGAGGAAGCCCACGCCAACGGTGTTGGTCTCGGCGTCAGGGAAGTTGGCTGCGAAGACCGCGGTGCCGCAGCCACCCAGCACCAGCACGAACGTGCCCAGCGCCTCGGCGGCCAGGCGTGCGTACATGGCAGGCGATGCTGTCTCACTCATGTGGAGCCCCCTTGCTTGCATCGGACGGTTTCATGACGAAACCTTTCCGCTGAATGTAGGTCGGCCCTGCCGGATCGGCGCGAGATGACGTAATGCACACTCGCCGGAGGTCACGGGCACCCAGGGTCGGATGGGAGACTGTGGGTCATGGTTTCCACGACGGTTCACCTGCTGCGTCACGGCGAGGTGTACAACCCCGACGGCCTGCTGTACGGGCGCCTGCCCGGCTACCGGCTGTCCGACCGTGGCCAGGCGATGGCCAAGATCGTCGCCGACCACCTCACGAGCACCGGCCGGGACGTGACCCACGTGGTGGCCTCCCCGCTGCAGCGCGCACAGGAGACGGCCGCCCCCGTGGCGCAGGGCTTCGGCCTCGAGCTCGCCACCGACGACCGCATCATCGAGGCCGACAACCGCTTCGAGGGCCTGGTCGTCGCCGGACCCGCCGGCGGGGCGCTGAAGAACCCGCGCAACTGGCCGCACCTGTGGAACCCGTTCCGGCCGTCGTGGGGCGAGCCCTACAGGGCGCAGGTCGAACGCATGCGCGCCGCCGTCAAGGACGCGCGCCGCGCCGCGGAGGGCCACGAGATCGTGCTGGTCAGCCACCAGCTCCCGATCTGGCTCACCCGCCGGGCGCTCGAGGGCGGCACCCTGTGGCACGACCCGCGCAACCGGCAGTGCAACCTCGCGTCCCTGACGTCCCTGCACTTCGAGGACGACCGGTTCGTCGGCCTGCACTACACGGAGCCCGCCGCGGAGCTCTATGACGGCGCGAGCAAGGTCGCCGGCGCGTGATGCGGGGCAAGACCGTCAAGGCGGTCCAGTGGGTAGTGGTCGTCGGCATCGTGCTCGGCCTCGTCGTGTCGCTCGCCGCGTGCAGCCCGGAGGACTCGGGCGCCGGCGACGTCGTCGGGCAGGGGTACGTCTCCGGTGACGGTTCGGTCCAGACGTACGACGTCGGGGAGCGCAAGGGGCCCGTGACCATCACGGGCACCGACTTCGAGGGCAACGACGTCGACACCGCCGGCTGGGCGGGCGACGTCGTGGTCGTGAACACCTGGTACGCCTCGTGCGCGCCGTGCCGCGCCGAGGCCCCCGACCTCGTGAGCCTCGCGGGGTCGAAGGACGGCGTGCAGTTCCTCGGCATCAACACCGAGGACGACGCCGGTTCCGCCCAGGCGTTCCAGCGCACCTTCGAGGTGCCCTACCCGAGCATCGAGGACCGCAGCGGCAAGGTGATCGCGAGCCTGAACGGCGTCGTGCCGCTGCAGGCAGTGCCCACCACCGTGGTGCTGGACCAGGAGGGCAACGTGGCCGCGCGCGTCATCGGCCAGGCCGAGCACTCCACGCTCGAGTCCCTCATCGACGAGGTCCTGGCGGAGGCCGCCTGATGTTCACGACCGGCGCCATCGCCACCGCCGTCGGCGACGGGTTCGCCAGTACGGTCTGGAGCGGGTCCCTGCTCCTGGCGGTGCCCGTCGCGGTGCTCGCGGGCTTCGTGTCGTTCGCCTCGCCCTGCGTGCTGCCGCTCGTGCCCGGGTACGTCGGGTACGTGAGCAGCATGGCCGCGGCCTCGGCCGGCACGACCTCCGGGATCGTGGCGACGCGCACCAAGCCGGCCCGCGGCCGCGTGGTCGGCGGCGTCGCACTGTTCGTGCTCGGCTTCACCGCCGTGTTCGTCTCGTTCGGCGCCGCGTTCGGCAGCCTGGGCGCCTACCTCGTGCGCTGGGAGGACGTGATCATCCGCGTGCTCGGCGCCGTGGTGATCCTGCTCGGCCTCGGGTTCCTCGGGGCCGTCCCGTTCCTGCAGCGCGAGGCCCGGTTCCACCTGACGCCGCGCGCCGGCCTGTGGGGCGCGCCGCTGCTCGGCGTCGTCTTCGGGCTGGGCTGGACGCCCTGCATCGGCCCGACCCTCGGCGCCGTGCAGGCGCTCGCGATCGACGAGGCCTCGGCGGGCCGCGGCGCCCTGCTCGGCATCGCGTACTGCGTCGGCCTGGGCGTGCCGTTCCTGCTCGTGGCCCTCGGCCTGCAGAGCTCGGAGCGCATGCTCGACTTCCTGCGCAAGCACCGCCTCGCGGCGCTGCGCATCGGCGGCGGGCTGCTGGTGCTGGTCGGGCTGCTGCTGGTCACCGGGCTCTGGACGCAGATCACCGGGGCCATGCAGCTCTGGATCGGTGGATTCGAGACGGTGATCTGATGGTCGGCCGCACGCGCAACGAAGGCACCTACGTCCCCGACGGCATCGCGGACGCGTTCACGCAGGGCGAGCAGGGCGAGGCGCACGACACGCCGGCGTCGGACCCGAAGGGGCAGAAGCCGGAGCGGCCCACCCCGCCCGCGCTGGGCCTGGTGGGGACGCTGCGCTGGATGTGGCGCCAGCTCACCTCGATGCGCGTGGCGCTGATGCTGCTGATGCTGCTCGCCGTCGCCGCCGTGCCCGGGTCCGTGCTCCCGCAGCGCAACCAGGACGCCGCGGGGGTGCTCGAGTACCTCGCCGACCACCCGACCGCCGGGGACTGGCTCGACAAGGCCGGCTTCTTCGACGTCTACACGTCGGTCTGGTTCTCCGCCATCTACATCCTGCTGTTCGTATCGCTCGTGGGCTGCATCCTCCCGCGCTCGGCGGCGCACTACCGCGCCCTGCGCGGCCGCCCGCCGCGCGTGCCGTCCCGGTTCAACCGGTTCCCGGCCAAGGCCACGCTGACCACCGGCGTCTCGCCCGAGGAGGCGGCCGACGCCGTCGCCGCCCGCCTGCGCGGCAGGCTCTCCTGGCTGCCGACCTTCCGGGTGGACCGGGGCGAGGAGGCCGCCCGCGGCCGACGTCCGGCGTCCGCCACCGTGAGCGCCGAGCGCGGCTACCTGCGCGAGACCGGCAACCTCGTCTTCCACCTGGCGCTGGTCGGCCTGCTCGTTTCCGTCGCGACCGGCCAGATGCTGCACTACCGCGGCCAGGCCATCGTCACCGAGGGCCGCGGCTTCGCCAACGCCGTCGTGGACTACGACACCTTCGAGAAGGGCGGCTGGTTCCGCCCCGGCTCGCTGGTGCCGTTCTCGATGACGCTCGACAAGTTCGAGTCGGAGTTCGCGAGCGACACCGTGGCCTTCGCCCAGGCCCGCGACTTCACGGCGCACGTCACGGTGACCGAGCCCTCCGGCGAGGAGCGGCCCGAGCAGATCAAGGTGAACCACCCGATCGTCGTCGACGGCGCCAAGATCTACCTCCAGGGCAACGGCTTCGCCCCCGAGATCACCGTGCACGACGCCAAGGGCGAGGTCGCCTTCTCCGGCCGGGTCACGTTCATCCCCGAGGACACGATGTACACCTCCCGCGGCGTGGTGAAGGTGCCGGACGTGTCGCCCGGGCTGGACCAGATCGGGCTCGTCGGCTACTTCCTGCCGACGGCGGAGGTGAACGAGGACGGGTCGGCCCGCTCGGCGTTCCCGCAGCCCGTGGACCCGCTGCTCGTGCTCGAGGTGTACACGGGTGACCTGGGGCTCGACGACGGCTCGCCGCAGAACGTGTACGAGCTCGACACCGCGTCGCTCACCCCGGCCCTCGAGGACTCCGGCGAGCGCGTCAAGGTGCTGGCGCGGCCCGGCGAGACCGTGGACCTGCCGGACGGGCTGGGCACCCTGACCCTCGGCGAGGACCTCCCGCGCTACGTGGCCCTCGACCTGCGGCACGACCCGTCGCTGGTGTTCGTGCTCGTCTTCGCGCTGCTCGCGCTCGCGGGGCTCACCGTCTCGCTCTTCACACCACGGCGACGCGTCTGGGTGCGGGCGTACGAGGGGCCGGACGGCGTTACGGTGGTCGAGGTCGCGGGGCTCGCCCGAGGCGACGACGCCGGCCTCCAGGCCGAGGTCGACCGCGCCGTGGGGGCGGTGCCGGGAGCGGAACCCGGACAGGCGGCCACTGGACAAGCTCAGGAACCGCGCATCGAGACCGGATCGGAAAAGGACTGAACATGGAGCTGGCAAACCTGAGCGTGCTGCTCGTCTGGGGTGCCGCGACGGCGCTCGCGATCGGGCTCATCGCGTTCTCGGTGGACCTCTCGCGCCTGTCCGGCGCGAAGGTCGACGCGCGGGACGCGGCGCGGAGCCGCGAGAAGGTGAGCGTCGGCGCGGGGGCCGGGGACGACGTGCCCGGCCTGATCGACGCGGGGTCCGCGGCCCCCGTCGCCGCAGCCGGGCCGGTGAACCGCAAGTTCGCCGGGATCGGGATGTCCGTGACGTGGCTGGCCGCGGCGCTGCTGCTGGTCGCGATCGTGCTGCGCGGCATCGCGGCGGGGCGCACGCCGTGGGCCAACATGTACGAGTTCACGCTGGTCGGCACGTTCGTGGCCGTCGCGGTGTTCGCTGGTGTGAACACCCGGCGTGACGCGCGGTACCTGGGCGCGTTCGTGAGCGGGCTCGGCGTGCTGTTCCTCGTGCTGGCCCAGGAGAAGTTCTTCGTGGAGGCAATGGGCGTCCAGCCCGCGCTGCAGAAGTACTGGCTCGTGATCCACGTCGGTGTCGCCATCTGTGCCACCGGCATCTTCACCGTGGCCTTCGTGGCGTCGGTGCTGCAGCTCCTGCGGGACGCCCGGGACAACGGCTCGCCGGTGCTCGGCAGCCGGCACTGGGGCTGGCTCGACCACACCGCGGCGCCCGCCGCCCTCGAGTCGCTCTCGTTCCGCCTGAACTCGGTGGCGTTCGTGCTGTGGACCTTCACGGTCATCGGCGGCGCCATCTGGGCCGAGGACGCCTGGGGCCGCTACTGGGGCTGGGACCCCAAGGAGGTCTGGAGCTTCATCGTCTGGGTGGTCTACGCGGCCTACCTGCACGCGCGCACCACGCGCGGCTGGTCCGGGTCCCGTGCGGCCTGGTTCGTCGTGGCCGGATACGCGTGCGTGCTGTTCAACTTCACCGGCGTGAACCTGATCTTCAACGGGAAGCACTCGTACTCGGGGCTGTGAGCCCCGGGGGCACCACAAGACCCTGAGGGCCAGAGACCAAGGGCAC
>NZ_JBHWZO010000294.1:0-7235 GCF_042728455.1 Promicromonospora sp. NPDC060204 | reverse complement strand
CATTGGGCCCGGAATCAGCGTGATTCCGGGCCCAATGACTGGGTAGAAGCGCACCTTGGGGTGGTGCCGGTGTCGCGGCCGGTGTCGGCACCGGCCACCGCATCCGCGGCGTCGGCTACGCCGCGAGGGCCTGCCGCTCCGGGGTCGGGTCCGCCAGGGGCGGGTAGTCGACCTGGAGGTACGGGCGCGGGATGCGGTGCTCGCGGGAGAGCCGCGCGCGGACGCGCACGTGCCACGTCCGGTACGCCCAGACGGTCGCGACCGCCGCGACCAGCAGCGTCGCCACGGCTCCGATGAGCACCGCATACCGCGGGCCGAACGTCTCGCCGATCCAGCCGACCACGGGCGAGCCCAGCGGCGTGGTGCCGAGCAGCACCATCATGTAGATCGACATGACCCGACCACGCATCTCGGGCGCCACCGAGAGCTGGATCGCCGCGTTGGCCGACGTCAGCATGGTGAGCGACGCGAAGCCGACGGGGATGCACATGAGCAGGTAGCCCAGGTACGTCGGCATGACGGCCTGGATGCCCATCGAGATCGCGAACGCGAACGCCGCGCCCAGCACGAGCCGCACGCGCGGCCGCTCCCGCCGGGCCGCCAGGAGCGCACCCGCGAGCGAGCCGATGGCCAGCACGGATCCGAGGATCCCGTACTCGCCGGCGCCCCGCCCGAACTCGACGCGCGCCATCATGGCCGACGTGAGCTGGAAGTTCAGGCCGAACGTGGAGACCACGCCCATCACGACCATGATCACCACGATGTCGCTGCGCCCGCGGATGTAGGCGAGCCCCTCGCGGATCTGACCCTTGGCGCGCGAGGCGGTGGGCTGCACCCGCAGGTCGCGCATCCGGGTCAGGGCCAGGATGACGGCACCGAACGCGATGCCGTTGATGATGAACACCCAACCGGTGCCGACGGCGGCGATGAGCAGGCCTGCCACACCGGGACCGATGAGGCGTGCGGCGTTGAAGTTCGTCGAGTTGAGCCCGACGGCGTTCGCGAGCCGCTTGGTCGGCACGAGCTCGGCGACGAAGGTCTGCCGCACGGGCCCGTCGATGGCGCTCACCACACCCAGCAGGGTGGCGAACACGTAGACGTGCCACAGCTCGGCCGCGCCGGACAGCACCAGCGCACCGAGCCCGAGGCCCAGTACGCCCATGCCGCCCTGCGTGAGCATCAGGAGCTTGCGGCGGTCGACGCGGTCGGCCAGCAGGCCGGCCCACGCGGACAGGAAGATGTGCGGGATGAACTGCAGCGCGGTGACGATGCCCACGGCGACGCCGGAGTTGTTGGTCAGGAGGGTCAGTACGACCCAGTCCTGCGCCACGCGCTGCATCCAGGTGCCGATGTTGGCGACGAGAGCGCTGGCGAACCAGAGACGATAGTTACGATATTTAAGGCTGGCGAAGGTTGCGCTCATCGAGCGGCGATCCGGATCAGGAGCTCGCTGGCTCCTGCAAGGATCTCTCTCTCCTCTACGGTCAGTGTGGACAGCTGTTTGGTGAGCCATGCGTCGCGACGACGCCGGGTCTCGGCGACCTCGCGCTCGCCCGCCGCGGTGAGGCGGACGACGACCTGTCGCCTGTCGGTCGCGTGCTCGACCTTCTCGACGAGGCCGAGCTCAGCCAGGGTGTTCACTGCTCGGGTCATCGACGGCGGCCGGACGCGCTCGTGCTCGGCAAGGGAGCCGGGGGACATCTCGCCGTGCTTGTGCAGCACCGTCAGGATCCCGAACTGCCCCTCAGGGAGGTCGGCCTCGCCGCGCTCGGCGCGCAGGCGACGGGACACTCGGGTGAGGGCGACACGGAGGTCGCCCCCGACGGTCGCCGGGCTTCGGCTGGACCTGCGGGAGCTCGACGGCACCCACGACAGTCTAGATCATTAGCCTTGCTAACGGTACGTGGGTGCGGTCACACCACCGGCGTCCGACGGCGCTGCCTGGCGGCGGAAAGCACACGGCCCTGGGAACGACGAAGCGCCCGACCCTGTGCGGGGGCGGGCGCTCCGAGGCCGGAACGGCCGAGGGTCAGCGCGCGCGGTTCGACTGCGCGAACTGAGCGACGCTCGGCTGGAGCTCCTGCTGCACGCTCTCGAACCGCTGCCCCTGCTCGCTGTGCGCCTTGAGCCGGTTCTCGAACTCGGCCTGCGTGCGCAGCTCGTCCTCGGTGGGCCACAGGCCGATCCCGAGGATGAGGAGGAACGTGACCACGCTGACCGCCATCACGAGCGGCACGAGCAGCTGCATCGTCGACGCGCCGGCGGGGACGGTGTCGACGGGGTTGACGACGGAGACGCCGGCCATGCCCGTGTAGTGCATGCCGGTCACCGCGATCCCCATCACCAGGGTGGCCACGATGGTCGCGAGCATGCCGCGGATGTGGACCGTGCACCACAGCGCCGCGGTCGCCGCGACGATCGCGATGGCGACCGACGTGATGACGTAGACCGGGTTGTAGACGACCTGCGCGGACATCTCCATCGCTTCCATGCCCATGTAGTGCATGGCCGCGACGCCGGAGCCGGCGAGCGCGCCGCCGACGAGCATCGCCGGCAGCTTGCGCTTGCCCAGCTCGGTGATGAACAGGCCGGCGCCGACCACGACGATCGCGATCGCCGCGCTGAGGAGGGTCTCGGGGATGTTGTACCGGATGGTCACGCCCGAGGCGGAGAAACCGAGCATGGCGACGAAGTGCATCACCCAGATCCCGGTACCGCCGAGGGCGATGGCGCCGAAGACGAGCCACGCCGCACGTGCGCCGCCCGAAGCCGCTCGGGCTCTGGACGTGCACGCAAGGCCCGTCGCTGCGCCGGTGCACGAGATCGCGTACGCCAGGATGGGCGTCACGATCCCGAAGGTGAAGTGGTCGATCACTGGCATCTTGTTGAACAGCCCCTCAGAATGGTTCCCTCTGTTGCGGAAACGTTACAGAGTCCCTGTGTACCGGACAATAGGCAGAACTCCCCGTCGAAGGGGTATTGCGGACGTGATCAGGCTGGTCAGAAGCGTTCGACGAGATAGTCGATGCACGCGGTGAGCGCGGCGACGTCGTCGGGCTCGACGGCGGGGTACATGCCGACGCGGAGCTGGTTGCGCCCGAGCTTCCGGTAGGCGAACACGTCCTGGACGCCGTTGGCGCGTAGCTCGGAGAGTACCCGTCCGGCGTCGATCTCGTCGGTCAGGTCGATGGTGCCGACCACCGTGGACCGCTCCTCCGGGCGCCGCACGAACGGCGTCGCCCACGGGCGGGCGTCGGCCCAGGAGTAGAGGGTCTCGGCCGACGTCGCGCACCGCTCCGCCGACCACTTCAGGCCGCCCTGCTCCAGGAGCCACTCCACCTGGTCGGCCAGGAGCAGCAGCGTCGCGATGGCCGGCGTGTTCAGGGTCTGGTCCAGGCGCGAGTTCTGGATCGCGGTGGTGAGGGACAGGAACTCCGGCACCCAGCGGCCCGAGGCCTCGATCCGCGCCGCGCGCTCGACGGCCGCGGGGGAGAGGACCGCCAGCCACAGGCCGCCGTCGGCGGCGAACACCTTCTGCGGGGCGAAGTAGTAGGCATCGGTCTGGCGCAGGTCGACCGGCAGCGCGCCGGCCCCGGACGTCCCGTCGGTGAGCACGACGGCGCCGTCCGGCCCGGACGGGCGCAGCACCGGGGCCATGGCCCCGGTGGAGGTCTCGTTGTGCGGGGTGGCGTAGGTGTCGACGTCGTCGGCGGCCTCCAGGTAGGCGACCGTGCCCGGCTCCGCCTCGATCACCTGGGACGGCTCGAGGAAGGGCGCCCGCGACGTGGCGGTGGCGAACTTGGCGCCGAACTCGCCGAAGGACGCGTGCTGCGCCTTGCGTTCCACGAGGCACAGCGTGGCGACGTCCCAGAAGGCGGTGGAGCCGCCGTTGCCGAGCGCGACCTCGTACCCGTCGGGCGCGCCGAGCAGCTCCGTGACACCCTCGCGAATGCGGCGGACCACGTCCTTGACGGGCGCCTGGCGATGCGAGGTACCGAGCACGTGGGCGTTCGCCACGAGATGATCTACCTGTCCCGGGCGCACCTTGGAGGGGCCTGAGCCGAAACGGCCGTCGGTGGGCAGCAGGTGTGTCGGGATTGTCAGTGGCACAGAACTAGACTAGAACCTGGGCCGACGCCCGGGGCGCCGAGCCCAGGGCGACTGGACGGCTGCGTGCATGACGGGAGCTGACGTGACGGATCTGATCGACACCACCGAGATGTACCTCAAGACGATCTACGAGCTCGACGAGGAGGGCATCACCCCTCTGCGCGCGCGCATCGCGGAGCGCCTGGGGCACTCCGGACCGACGGTGTCGCAGACGGTCGCGCGCATGGAGCGCGACGGACTCGTGATCGTGACCGGGGACCGCCACCTGGAGCTCACCGAGCTCGGGCACGACAAGGCGATGCGCGTGATGCGCAAGCACCGCCTCGCGGAGCGCCTGCTGACCGACGTGATCAAGCTCGACTGGGAGCACGTGCACGTCGAGGCCTGCCGCTGGGAGCACGTGATGAGCGACCTCGTGGAGAAGCGCCTCGTCGGCCTGCTCGACCACCCGCACCACGACCCGTACGGCAACCCGATCCCCGGCCTGTCGGAGCTCGGCGAGGCCTACACCGACGTGCCGTTCCTGGCCGGGGTCATCTCGCTGCCCTCCGCGTTCGAGGCGGCGGCGAAGAAGGGCGTGAAGGGCGAGCCGCTCGCGGCGTCCCTCACGCGGATCGCGGAGCCGCTGCAGACGGACGTCGAGCTCCTGGCCCGCCTGTCCGACGCCGGCCTCGTGCCCGGCTCGCGGATCACGGCCGAGCTCAGCGACGGGACCTACACGGTGACCGTCGACGGCGCCGGGACCGCGCTGGAGCTCGGCGAGGACCTGGCGCGCCACCTCTTCGTCGCGACCGCCTGAACCGCACCCCGAGGGTGTCCCAAACCTTCCGCTTTGTCGGAAAGGTGAGGCCACGTTCCCGACACGCCATGACATTCGTTGCCGGAACGTGACATCGGGGGTGAGGTCGGGTACGTTCGGACCGCTCCCGCGGAGTTTATTCCGAGGGAGTCTCCGGACGGACGCCGAACTCTGTCACCGGCCGGGGCCCCAAGACGACCGCATGACAGAGGCGGGGGACCCACCGTTGGGCGCCAGGGTGCGTCCTAGGGGTGAAGCCGGGTAATCCTTCGGGAATGCACGGCCGGGTGATTTCTCCCACCCGAACCCGACAGCTGACCTCGAAGGCGTACAAGGAGAGGTACTACGTGACCGCACGTACCACCCGCGCACGCCATCGTGCTGCGCGACGCCCCGTGACTCCGCTCACCGAGCTTGCTCAGAACGCCGCCGTTGGTCGTCGTACCGCGGTTGCCGCCGCAGGTGGCGCGCTCCTGGTCTCCACTTTCGGTGGCGCGATGGCAGCGCAGGCCGCTCCGATGGAGACCGGCCACGCCAAGATGAACTCGGTGGACCTCAACGCGCTGACGTCCCAGGCCCGCGAGTCCCTGTCGAACGCACCTGTCGTGACCGTCGCGCCCGACGCCGAGCTGAGCGTCGAGAAGTCCGCCGTCTCGGTGGTCTCGGCCGCCGACAACGAGGACTACCAGGCCGAGCTGGCCGCCCAGGAAGCCGAGGAGGCCGCTGAGGCGGCCGCCGCCGAGGCGGCAGAGGCCGCGGCCAGCGCCGTGTCGACCGCCTCCTCGTCCGTCGACATCCCGGCGTCGGCGATCGGCAACTCCGTGATCTCCATCGCCAGCCGCTACATCGGTGTCCCGTACGTCTCCGGCGGCTCCAGCCCGAGTGGTTTCGACTGCTCGGGCTTTACTTCGTACGTCTTCGCGCAGCTCGGTATCTCGCTGCCGCACTCCTCGTCGGCGCAGGCCGGCTACGGCACCCAGGTGCCGGCGTCGCAGGCCCAGCCGGGCGACCTGATGTGGACCCCCGGGCACGTCTCGATCTACGCCGGTGGCAACACCATGATCGACGCGTCCAAGCCGGGCACCGTGGTCGACTTCCGCACCATCTGGCAGTCGAACCCCACGTTCATCCGCCTGGGCTGACCGCAGCCACGCAGTACCGCAGCAGAGCGCCTGTCCGGGAAATTCGGGCGGGCGCTCTGCTTTGCCATCTTTCTGCCGTCTTTTTGCCTCCGGACACCCACGACCGGCGCCCCGCCGGTAGCGTTGGAGGGCAAAGATGCACTGCTGAGGAAAGGACTGGCGATGACACGATCCGAGGTCGTACTGGTCGGGGTGGACGGATCGGCCGCGAGTCTGCACGCGCTGGACTGGGCTACCGCCTACGCGCACCGCGTGGGCTGGGCGCTGCACATCGTGTGCAGCTACTCCCTGCCGTCGTTCACCGCCGCGTCGCTCGACGGCGGGTACGCCGCGCTGGACGACACGACGATCCAGGAGGGCGCCAAGGCGGTCCTGGTCGAGGCGGAGAACCGCGTGGCCGACGCCGGGGTCCGCGCCACGACGGAGGTCGCGACCGGTGACGCCGCGGGCGTGCTCGTGGAGCTGTCCGCCGACTACGGGCTCGCCGTGGTCGGGACCCGGGGCCGGGGCGGGTTCACGGAGCGGCTGCTGGGCACGGTGTCGTCCGCGCTCCCCGCACACGCGAAGTGCCCGGTGGTGGTGGTGCCGCTGCGCGCCGAGACCAACCGCGGCGTCTCCTGGACGCCGCCGGACCTCGAGTCGGACGAGCCGGCCGCTGCGCCGGCCGCGTCGGACGCCGAGGCGGGCGGGGTCGCCGAGATCCGGGAGGTGCGCCGGATCGTCGTCGGCGTGGACGGGTCGCCGCAGGCCGAGCGGGCGCTGCAGCACGCGATCGTGCAGGCCAACGCGTGGGGTGCGGAGCTGACCGCCGTCACGGGCGTGCCCGTGGGGAACGCCGGGATGCTGGCGTGGCTGCCGTCCTCGATCGACCGGGAGCAGGTGCTGGCCGACATCGGTGCCGGCATGGACGTGCTGATCGACCGGTACGAGGCCCTGAACCCGGGCCTGCGGATCCGGCGGATCGTGCTCGACGGCACGGGCGCCGAGCTGCTGACGGAGTTCTCGACGGCGTCGGACCTCGTGGTCGTGGGCTCACGCGGTCGCGGCGGCTTCCGCGGGCTGCTGCTGGGCTCGACCAGCCAGGCCGTGCTGCACCACGCGGCGTGCCCGGTGCTCGTGGTGAACAAGCACTGCCCGGAGTAACCCAGCACGACGTGTCAGACCCTCAGGTCACCCGGGTGACC
>NZ_JBHWZO010000293.1:0-7239 GCF_042728455.1 Promicromonospora sp. NPDC060204 | reverse complement strand
GGGGCCCGGCTCCTGTCTTTCGTCCCCGCACTCAACGGGGGCGGGTGAGGGCTTCCGTCAGTTCTGCCGTCACCGTGGCCGTCAGCTCCTCGAGCTCGGCGGCCGTCGGCGGCGTCGAGTCGCGGGCGTAGCGCTCGTCCTCGGCGGCGTCGGCCAGGGCGGTGAGCCGTTCGGCGACGTCGTCGGGCAGGGGTGTGCCCGTCCTGGCGCGCACCTGGTCGGCGATCACCTCCGGCGCACGCCGCAGCGTGACCGACGGGCCGAGCCGTACCTCCCGCTCGGCGAGCAGCGCCAGGACGCGGGCCCAGGCCCGCTCGGGGTCGAGCTCCTCGACCTCCGTCCGACGGCGCAGCAGCAGCCACGCGGCACCCCCGAGCACCCCGAGGGCGAGGATGACCGCGACCACCCAGGCCCAGCCGGGCAGGGTCTGGTCGGACATCTGGCTGCCGGACGACGTGTCATTCGTGGCGCCCGCCTCGGACTGGTCCGGCCGCTGGGTCGGCTGCTGCGGGGGCACCTCGTTGGCGCGCGACGGCGTGGGCGAGGCGCTGGGTGCGGTGCCCGTGCCGGGGTTCGCGTACGAGGGCAGCGGGCCGGTCTGGACCTGCGGCGTCGGCTCGAAGCGGACCCAGCCGACGGACGGGAAGTAGATCTCGGGCCAGGCGTGCGAGTCCTGGCCGGTGACCCGGTAGCTGCCGTCGCCGTCGGGCCGCCCGGGCAGCCAGCCGACGCCGATCCGGGCCGGGATGCCGAGGCTGCGGGCCATCACCATCATCGAGAGGGCGTACTGCGTGCAGTACCCCTCCTTGTTCTGCAGGAAGTCCCAGACGGTGTCCGACGAACCCCGGTAGTCGGCGTCCGGGTTGTAGACGAACCCGGCGCCCGAGCGCAGGTGGTTCTGGAGCGCGACCGCCGCGTCGAACCGGGTGGGCGCGTCCCCGGCGACCTCCTGGGCGTAGGCGGCGATGTCGTCCCGGTGCTCGGTGTCCGGCACCTCCGTGTAGCCGGCCGACCGGGGATCGCCCGACATGGGCGCGGCCCGCAGCAGCTCGGGGGTCAGTCCGCGCTCGACGATCTCGACGGTGTACGGCGCGCCCTGCTCGGTGCCCTCGCCGCTGCGCACCTCGTCCCGCAGCGGGTCGTAGGCCCAGTCGCCCTGGACGTCCACGGTGCGGGGCTCGAGCGGCAGCGGCAGCTCCGCGCCGTCGAGCTGCCCGATCCGCAGGTCCATCCGGAGGCGCTCACCGTCGGCGCCCTCGCCGGGCGGCGCGAGGACCGTCGACGGGTCGAACTCGGCCAGGCCGCCGGTGGGCACGTTCCGGTTGGTCTGGACGCCGTCGAAGGCCGTCAGCGTCATGACGCGCAGGGGGCCGGCCGGCTCGCCCTCGGCCATCGTGTACGTCAGCACGGTGTTCGAGGACCGGGCGCTCAGGGGCTGGCGCATGTCCAGCTCGGAGGACAGCTCCACCGTGTCGGACGGCGTGGAGATGAGCTGGTTCCACGTCCCGGCCAGCGCCGGCAGGGCTGCCATGCCGGACGCGACGCCGAGCGAGGTGGCGGCGACCGCCACGGACGTGACGGCCGTGATCCCGGAGCGGAACCGCTGCGCCCGGCGCACTGCCGCGGAGTCGGCGTCGCTACGCCGGCCCGGGGTCAGCCCCACCGGGTCGACGGTGAGCAGCAGGAGCATCGCGGTGACGCTGATGACGAAGACCTGCCACTGCACGTCGCCGATGAGGGTCAGCGACGGCGTCCACAGGAGCAGCAGCGGCACCCCGGCGAAGCCCGGCATGCGGGCGCCGGCGAGGGAGTCCACCACGAGCAGCACCAGCAGGGTGCCGCCGACGGCGACCATGCTGATGGCCGGGCCGGGGTCCACGGGCGCCACCTGCGTGCTCATCAGCTCGGTGGCCTGGCGGAACCGTTCGAGGGCCTGCTCCACGGAGTCGGGCCCCACGAAGGGCTCGAACCGCTGGCCCGGTCCGCCGTAGCGGGCCAGGACGAACCAGACGGCGACCAGGAGGCCCGCCGTCGTCGCGAAGAACGAGGCGCTGCCGGCCGCACGGTCGGCGGCCCGGTCCGCGCTCGGCCCCTGGCCCGCCGCCCGGCGGGCGGCGGCCCGGTCGACGGCGTTGCGCAGCAGCAGGTACCGCACCACGCAGGTGGTGGCCGAGACGAGGACGACGCCGGTGGTGCCGGCCGTGAGCCAGGGCCCGGGGTCGATGACGAGCGTGAGCGCGTGCATGGACGCGATCACGGCGATCGCGACGAGCACGCCGGACGCGACGGTGCGGACCAGCGGGCCGCGGTGGGCGGGGATCATGGCGCACGCTCCGCGAGGAGGGCCCAGGCGCGCTCCGGGTCGGTGCGGGCCTCGCAGGTGCTGACGTGCCAGCCGGAGGCGCGCAGCTCGGCGGCCGTCTGGTCCAGCTCGTGCTGGAACCCGGCGCCGCGCGGCGCCACCAGCAGCCCCCAGCAGGTGCCCTCGGCGCCGAGCGCGGCGAGGTCGTGCCGCGCGTCGGGTGCCTGCGGGCCGAGCACCGCCACGACGATCTCGCCCGGGGCGCGGGCGAGCCGGAGCGCCCGCGCGGTGGTGCTCGTCGCGTGCTGCCCCTCCGACGCGCCGCGGTGCCCGCGGATGTCGACGCAGGCGTCCAGCAGGGCGGACCGGCTGGCGCGGGTGATGGCGAAGCGGACGCCGTCCACGCTGGGCGCCACGCTGGTGGTCACCAGGCGGGACGGGTGGCCGGCGTCGAGGAACGAGGTGGCGATCGACGCGGCGAGCTCGACGGCCCACTCGCCGTCGTCCACCGCGGCCGGACGGCGCAGGCTCCCGGACTCCTGCCAGTGGGGCAGCAGCGAGCGGTCGAGCAGGACGGTCACGGGGCGCACCCCGGCGCTCTCGTCGGCGCGGACCATGAGCTGGCCGCGGCGTGCGGCGCTCGCCCAGTGGACGCGGCGCGGGTCGTCGCCCGCGACGTACTCCCGCAGCACGGAGTCGTCGCTGGACTGCAGGCGCGCGCCCGTGGCGGAGTGGTCGACGTCGCCGACCGACCGGGTGCGCACGGCGAGCTCGACGGTACGCGGCCACACGGGGACGTGCGTGGCGCTGCCGAGGGGCTGGGTGGCGCGGACCAGGCCGAACACGTCGGTCCGGGTGGTCAGCAGCGGGCCGAGCGACCAGCGCCCGCGCCGCATCGGCGTGAGCGAGTAGTGCACGGTGATCCGGTCGGCCCGCGCGGAGACCCGGGCGCGGATGCCCTGGTGCCCGGCGAGCTCGTGCGCCGCCTGCTCGGACAGGCGCAGGCGGGACAGCCGCTCGTACGCCGCGCCGGAGGCCTGGTGCGCGGCGACCAGGAGGCTCACGTCCGCCGTCCGGTCGCGCACCACGGGGTTGGGCGCGACGGACCGCGTCACGTGCAGGGCGCCCCGGCCGGACTCCAGCCGCTGGGTGCCGATCACCAGCCAGGCCACGCCCACGGCGATGAGCGCCGCGGCGCCCAGGCCGACCAGGTCGGGCAGGGTGAGGACCAGCCCGAGCGGGATCAGCACACCGCCGACGCAGGCAGCGCCGATGCCGCGGGGGGTGAGCCGGACCCGGCTGATCCGTGCGAGCGTGTCACGCCACTTCATGACCGTGCCGCCCCGGCCGCTCAGAACTGGCGCCGGTCGGCGGGCTCGAGCGCCGGCACCGGTGTGCGCTGCACGATCTCGTCGACGAGCGTCTCGGGGGTCACACCGCCGAGGCGCGCCTCGGTGGTGAGGATGAGCCGGTGGACCAGCACGGGCCGGGCGAGCCGCTGGATGTCGTCGGGCAGCACGTGGTCGCGGCCCGCCATGGCGGCGATGGCCTTGGCGGCGCGCAGGAGCTGGAGGGAGGCGCGCGGCGAGGCGCCCAGCCGCAGGCCCGGGTGCTCACGCGTGGCGCCGACGAGGCCCACGACGTAGCGCTTGACCGAGGGGGACGCGTACAGCGACCGCACGAGCGCGGAGAACCGCAGCAGCGTGTGCCCGTCGGTCACGGCCTCCAGGTGCGCCAGCGGCGTGCTGGCCTCCTGGCGGTCGAGCATGAGCATCTCGGCGTCGATGTCCGGGTACCCCACGGTGATGCGGGCCATGAAGCGGTCCCGCTGCGCCTCGGGCAGCGGGTAGGTGCCCTCCATCTCCACCGGGTTCTGGGTGGCGACCACGAGGAACGGCCGGGGGAGCTGGTGGGTGGTGCCGTCGACCGTGGTCTGGCCCTCCTCCATGCACTCCAGCAGTGCGGACTGGGTCTTGGGCGAGGCGCGGTTGATCTCGTCGCCGATCACGATGTTGCTGAACACCGGGCCCGGCCGGAACTCGAACTCGTGGCTGCCGGTGCGGAAGATGTTGACGCCCGTGAGGTCGCTCGGCAGCAGGTCGGGCGTGAACTGGATGCGGCCCACGTGGCAGTCGATGCTGCGCGCGACGGCCTTGGCGAGGGTGGTCTTGCCGACGCCGGGCACGTCCTCGACGAGCAGGTGGCCCTCGGCCAGCAGGACGGCGAGGGTGATGTCGGCCAGGCCGGGCCGGCCCGTCACGACGGACTCCACGGCGCCCCGGACGCGGGCCATGGTCTCCACGAGCTCGTCGAGCGCAGCTGGTCCGGGCTCTCCCTGCGGAGCGGGCGCTCCGCCGAACCGAGGATCCGTGAGGCCAGACGTGGCGCGTTCCGTGTGCACTGGGGGACCTCCATCGGGCCGGGAGTCAGGCCGGTTTCTTGCGCGTGTACGCGCTGTTCGGAAGCCAGGGCGACTGTCGCTCGCCCGGCTGGACCAGCCTAGTAGAGATGTAAAGCACTCTGTTGTGTGCATCACGCGGTCTTCACACATCCCTGGGCTTGTTTCGCCCTGGTGAAACGACGTCTCGCCGGGCGGGGGACCCGCACGAGACTGCGGACCGGAGGCACCTACCGGGACATTCCACGCCACGCCGGACATGAATTTACTCCACCTGCTCTTTACCTCTTTGACCTGCGCATTGAGGGCGGGTGGGCAGTTCTCCCCATGGTTTTTCCGAGTGCGGTGGTGGAAAGTGGAGTAGCGTGGAGTATGCGGGAGCGGAAGGAGGTGTCGGCCCATGACTGCGATGGCAGAAGGTTTCGCAGGTCTGGGTCTGCTCCTCGGCACGTACACCCCGAAGCTCGACGAGAAGGGGCGCCTGATCCTTCCCGCCAAGTTCCGGGGGCGACTGTCCGGCGGTCTGGTGATGACCAAAGGGCAGGAGCGGTGCCTCTTTCTTCTTCCGATGGACGAGTTCCAGCAGATCTACACCCAGATCCGGCAGGCGCCGGTGACGAGCAAGGCAGCACGGGACTACACGCGAAACTTCCTGGCGGGAGCGAGTGACGAGGTCCCGGACAAGCAGGGCCGGGTCTCCATCCCGACGCACCTGCGGGCGTACGCCGGTCTCGACCGCGATGTGGTCGTGATCGGGGTGGGAACCCGCGTGGAGGTGTGGGATGCGCAGGCGTGGGCCACATATCAGGAACAGACCGAACCCGACTACATCGATCAAGCCGAGGAGATCTTCCCCGGGCTGAGCTTCTAGGCAGGGCGAGGGGACGGCCGTACGGCCAGGCCTCCTCCCGCAGGATCCGGCGCACTTCCCCGCCGCCGGAACCGTGCGGAGGGAGACCTGACCGGACGGCGGTACCGGCACCACCAGTACGACGCAGGACAGCACCACGCAGGAGGGAGACACCGATGAACGCGACCGACGACCGCCCCGGCACCGGCAGTGACGCCGCCGACCGCCACCTCCCGGTGCTGCTCCAGCGCTGCGTGGACCTGCTGGCCCCCGCGCTCGCCGAGCCCGGCTCGGTCCTGGTGGACTGCACGCTCGGCATGGGCGGCCACACGGAGGCCGTGCTCGAGCAGCTCCCGTCAGCCCGCGTCATCGGCATCGACCGCGACCCCCAGGCCCTCGCCCTCGCGGGCGAGCGGCTGGCCCGGTTCGGCGACCGGTTCACGCCGGTGCACGCGGTGTACGACGAGATCACCGAGGTGGTCGACGCGCACGCCGGCGGCGCCGTGCAGGGCGTGCTCATGGACCTCGGGGTGTCCTCGCTGCAGCTCGACGAGACCGACCGCGGTTTCGCCTACGCGCAGGACGCCCCGCTCGACATGCGCATGGACTCCACCCAGGAGCTGACGGCGGCCGTCGTGCTCAACACGTACGACGAGCGCGACCTCGCGCGGATCCTGCGGGAGTACGGCGAGGAGCGCTTCGCGGGCAAGATCGCGCGGGCGATCGTCCGGCGTCGGGCCGAGCGGGAGTGGGACCGCAGCGGGGAGCTCGTCGACCTGCTGCGCGCCGTCATCCCCGCCGCGACCCGCAAGACGGGCGGCCACCCGGGCAAGCGCACCTTCCAGGCGCTGCGCATCGAGGTGAACGGTGAGCTCGAGGTGCTCGAGCGGGCCGTACCCGCCGCGATCGAGGCGCTCGCGGTGGACGGCCGCATCGTCGTGGAGTCGTACCAGTCGCTCGAGGACCGGATCGTCAAGCGGGCCATCGCGCAGGGCACCACGTCGTCGGCCCCGCCCGGGCTGCCCGTCGAGCCCGAGACCCACCGGCCCTATCTCGAGGCGCTCACCCGGGGCGCGGAGGAGGCCGACGCCGAGGAGCTGGAGCGCAACCCGCGCTCGGCGTCGGTCCGGCTGCGCGCCGCACGGCGCGTGCGCCCCACGCCCGAGCACCTGCTGAACCGCACCAACAGGCACCACACAGCGAAGGAGGACCGCCGATGAGTGCAACCAACGCCGCGACGGCCCGCGCAGTCCGTCCGGCCGAGCTGCCCCGCACCCGCAGGGCACCGCTGACCGCGATCTCCGGGGGCGCCGCGCAGCGTGGCCGCCGCCTGGACGTGGTCCGCGCGCCGCTGCACGCGAAGAGCCGGGTGCCCTTCTTCGTGCTGTGCGCCACCCTGATGGTCGGTTCCCTCGTGGCGGTGCTGGTGCTCAACACCACGCTCGCGCGGGGCTCCTACGAGATGTCGCAGCTCCAGGGCGACGTCGCGCAGACCGCGCAGGACGTCCAGGTGCTGCAGGAGGACCTGAGCGCCGCCCACACGGACCTCCCGGACAAGGCCCGCAGCCTCGGCATGGTGCCGGCGGAGAACCCGACCATGGTCAGTGTCCGTACCGGCAAGGTGGTGAAGGGCACGGACCAGTGACGGGTCCGACCTCGGGCTCGGGCCGGCAGCGCACCCCGTCGGGG
>NZ_JBHWZO010000292.1:0-7291 GCF_042728455.1 Promicromonospora sp. NPDC060204 | reverse complement strand
GCTCACGGCTGCGGGCCCCGCGCTGCTATCGCGACCTCAGCCGGCCCGGCACGACACGTCCCGCTTCGGCAGGGTGCCGTCCACCAGGAAGTTCGTGGTGGTCTCCAGGCCGCAGGCGTTGTCGTGCAGCACGTAGGCGCCGTGCCCGCTGTTGTCGACCGTCACCAGGCGCGACCGGTCGCCGAACTGCTCCCGGGCGAGCTGACCACCCCGCAGCGGCGTGGCCGGGTCCCGCTCGTTCTGCACGATCAGGATGTTCCGCTTGCCCTCCTTCGAGATCTCCGCCTGCTCGACGGGCTCGTACGGCCAGTAGGCGCACGGCGTGATGTTGGCCGCCGCGGCGCCGAACATCGGGAACTCCGCCCGGTCCTCGGCCACGGTGTCCTTGTAGTGCTGCACGTCCTCGGCCCAGTCGGAGTCGTTGCAGCTCACCGCGAGGAACACCGTCAGGGCGTTGTCGAGCGCCCAGGGCTCCTCGGCGGCGGGGGCGACGTCGGACCCGACCGTCGTCATCCCCGGCAGCGCACCGGTCGGCACGACGGCCGCCAGCTGCTCCGCCACCGCGTCCGCGTCGTCGGCCAGGACCAGCTCCCAGAGCTCGGCCGTCTTGGGGTACTGCGCCGGGCTGTAGAGGTACCCGAACGTGCCCATCCGGAAGATCACGCCGTCCACCCCGAGCATCGGTCGCTCGTCGAGCCGCTCGGCCAGCTCGAAGAAGGTGGCCCGCACCTGGGCCGGCGTGCGGCCGAACCCGTAGGTGCCGTGCCGCTTCGCGGCCCACCTCGCGAAGTCGGGGAACGTCTCCTCCATGCCGGGACCGAACAGGCGGATGACGTCCTGGTTCAGGTGCGTGTCGCCGATGTTGCTGTCCAGCACCACGCGGTCGGCCCGCTCGGGGAACATCGCGTCGTAGGTGGCGCCCAGCCCGCTGCCGTAGGAGTAGCCCAGGTAGCTGGCCTTCTCCTCGCCCAGCGCGGCCCGGATCTGGTCCAGGTCGCGCGCCGTGTTGGGCGTGCTCAGGTGCTGGATCAGCTCGGCGTCAGGCGACGCGGCGCACTGCTCGGCGATGCCCTTGACGACCTTCGCCTGCGCTTCGACGGCAGCCTCGTCCACCGCGTAGGGCGGGAGGTTGCCGAAGTGCGGGGTCTGGGCGGTGAAGCCGCAGCGCGCGGCCGTCGAGTGCCCGATGCCGCGGGTGTCCATCGCGATGATGTCGTAGGCGTCCCGCACGCTCTTGGGCAGACCCTTGGACGCCAGCAGCGTGGACAGCGTGAGCCCGGAGCCGGACGGGCCGCCCGGGTTCAGCAGCAGGATGCCGCGGCGCTTCTCCGGGTCCGTGCTGGCCATCCGGGAGATCATCAGGTCGATCTGCCGGCCGTCGGGCTCGGCGTAGTCCAGGGGCACCTGCACGGTGGCGCACTCCAGCACGTACGGGACGGCTGCCTTGGCGACGTCGGCGGGGCAGGCCTCCCACTCGGCGGGCGCCGGGACGGGCGCCTGCGCCGTCGCGGCCGACGTCGTCGCCGTCGTCGTCGCCGCCGACGGCTCCTCGGCCATGGCGGGCACGCCCGCGGCGGCACTGACGGAGGCGGTCAGGCCCACCGCCAGCAGCACGGCGATCCCCCGCCGCGTTCTGCTCCGAGGCGGCCGGAGCCGCCTCGGGACTCGGGACTCGGTCTGGTCCGGTACGGGTGCGGCAGGCCCGCCCTCGGTTCGGGACGGCTTCGCGCGGTCTGGCATCGTGACCCTTCCTCCAGCGGAGCGGCTTCACCTCCGGGAGCAGCCATCAGTGCAGGTCGACCAGCCCCCGAGGTCGGTCCAGCCAGTCTCCGGGCGGGCCCGGCACGCGGCACAGTGACGAGACGTCACCCGCTCCTGGGAAGATGTCACCCGCGACCCGTGACTTGTGTCACGGGGCCTGGCACGCCCTAGCATGTGGCCACCGACCGTCGTCGCCGACAAGGAGCCCTTCGTGGACGTCCCGTTCTACTGGGTGGACGTGTTCGCGGCCACGCCGCTGACCGGCAACCCCCTCGCCCTCGTCCCCGACGCGGACGCCCTGCCGGAGCACACGATGGGCGCGATCGCCCGGGAGCTCAACCAGTCCGAGACGACGTTCCTGGTGCGGCCCGACCGCCCCGGCGCGGACCACCGGCTGCGCTCGTTCACGCCCGGCGGCGTCGAGGTCTTCGGCGCCGGGCACAACGCGATGGGCGCCTGGATCTGGCTGGCACTGTCCGGCCGGCTGGCCCCGGACCGGGACACGTTCGTTCAGCAGATCGGCGCCGACCTGCTCAACGTGCGGGTGTCCGGACGGCCCCCGGAGGCCGTCGAGGTCTCGATGGAGCAGTCCGCCCCGCGGTTCCTGGGCCACGTCGAGGGCCGGGCCGCGCTGGCCGCCGTCCTGGGCCTGGACGCCGAGGACCTCGACGCCGACCGGGCCGCCGAGGTGGTCTCCACCGGCGCGGAGCATCTGCTCGTGCCCCTGCGGAGCGCGGCGGCGGTCGACGCCGCCCAGCCGGACACGGCCGCGCTGCGGGCGCTCCTGGCCGACGCCGGGGCCGAGGGCTGCTACCTCTACACGGTGCAGCTCGACGACGCGGCGGCCGTCGACCCAGCGGCCGGCGTCAACGCCTACACCCGGTTCTTCAACCCCACCGTGGGCATCGCCGAGGACCCGGCGACGGGCACCGCCGCCGGCCCCCTGGCAGCCGTCCTGGTCCGCGACGGGCTCGCGCCCGACCCCGCGCGGATCGTGGTCGAGCAGGGTCGCAAGCTCGGTCGCCCCAGCCTCATCACGCTCGGCGTCGACGGGCCGCTGGTGACGATCAGCGGCTCGGGGATCGTCGTGGCCGAGGGCACGCTGCACCTCTAGGGCGTCAGGGCACCTCGACCACGAGCTTGCCCAGGTTGTCCCCCGCCGCCAGCCGCGCGAACGCGGCGGGCGCCTCCTCCAGCTGGCAGACGGCGTCGATCGCGGGCACGACGGCGCCGTCGGCCACCAGCGCGGTGACCTCCTCCAGGTCCGCGCGCGACTGGGGCACCATCAGCACACCCACCCGCTTGCCGGTGGTGCCGCGGAGCACGGGCGCGGCGGCGAACGTCGCCAGCAGCACGCGCGTGCTGCCGCCGACCATGAGGTAGGAGCCGCCGGCCCGCAGCGCCCCGTGCACCCGGTACGGCGAGCGGGAGGCGACCAGGTCCACCACCCGGTCGTACCTGTCGCGCTGGTCGGCCCAGTCGCAGCGCTCGTACGCGATGGTGTCGTCGGCGCCGAGCCGGAGCAGGTGGCCGGCCTTGTCCCCGCGGTCCACGGCCGTGACCCGGGCACCGAGGTGCTTGGCCAGGCCGATCACGAACGCGCCGCCCGCGCCGCCCGCCCCGTTGACCAGGAGCCGGTCGCCCTTGTGCAGGCCCCGGGTGGCCCGCAGCGCGATGCACCCGGCCTGCGGGATCGTCGCGGCGTCCGCGAAGGACAGGGCGGCCGGCTTGCGGGCGAGCAGCCCCGGCGACGTCGCGACGTACTCCGCGAGCCCGCCGCGGTAGCCCGCCAGCTCCCCGAACACGTCCTCGCCGGGGGCGAACGCGGTGACGGAGCGGCCCACCGCGACGACGGTCCCAGCCACGTCCGACCCGGGCACCGGGTTGCGCGGCCGGCGCAGCCCGCCCACGCGGGCGTACGCGGGCCGGCCGACGAGGTTCTCGCGGTCCGACCCGTTCAGCGAGACCGCCCGGACCCGGACCAGCACCTCGTCGTCCGCCGGGACGGGGTCGGGGAGGTCGCCGACCTCCACCACGTCGGCGCTGCCGTACCGGTCCTGGATGACGGCCCGCACGATGCCCTCCTGTCACGTGGTCGAGGGCCCCCAAGGTAGCGGCGCGGGACGTCCGGCGCAGGTGATCCGGGACGGGTTCACCCGGGTGGTTATCCGGGCCCGCCGGTCCGCTACATTCTGGCCATGCCTCCCCAGCCGCGCCCCCTTCCGGCCGACGCGCCGACGCCGTCCGGACACTTCGCGGAGGTGTCTCCCGGCCCCGTCGGACGGGTCGTCGACGCCCTGCACGCCCTGGCCCTCGGCGCCGCGACCGGCCTGTTGCTCGCCGTGCTGGCCCACGTCGTGGTCGGCCTCCTGGTCGAGAGCGGCGCCGCGGCGGCGCCCGCGCCCCTCGACGGGGCGCTCACGCGCGGCTTCGCCCGCGACCTCGTGGTGCTGCTGGTGGTCGTCGTGGTCGTGCTGTCGCTGTCCACGGCGCGGACCTTCGCGCACGCGCGCGCCGTCCGCGACGCGTCGGAGACCGGCGCCGGCGGACGGGCCCTGCCCGTCCCCGAGTACCAGGGCCAGGTCGCCTCGGGCGAGACGGCGAACGGGCGGCCGTTCGTGCGCTGGCTGTTCCTGGCCGTCCCGGTGCTCGTCGTCGGCGCCTTTCTCGGCGTCTTCTGCCTCGTGGAGTGGATCGGCGACCCGGACGTCGACGGGCTGGGCGGCGCGACCGTGCTCGCCGTCGGGCTCACCGCCGGGAGCGTCGCGGCGATGCTGCTGGTGCGGTGGTGGCGCGGGCGGCTCGCCGACGTCCACCTCGCGACGCGGCACGCGCCCGTGACGTTCGGGGCGGACCCGGGGATCGAGCCCGTCGAGCTGCCCGCCGTCTACCGCTGGGCCGGACGCTTCGCCTCGGTCGTCGGTGTCGTGACGGTCGTGGTGCTGCAGGTCGTCTGGCTGGCCGTGGCCGCCTGGGGCGCGCTGTCGGGCCGGGGCCTCGCGATCGGCGGGCGGTTCGTCCTGCTCCCGGGCGGCTCCGAGCGGGCCGCCGACGTCGACGCGGTGGTCGGGTCCCCGGTCTCGGTCGCCGTCACCGTGCTCGTGGCCCTGGCGCTCGGGCTCGTCGCCCTGCGCCTGGTCGCGAACGACCTGCGGTACGTCCTCGCCCGGCGCGCGCTGGGCGCCCGCCTCGACGCGCCGCTGCCGGACGGGCAGCGGCCGCAGCCCGAGCTGACGGGTCTGGTGCTGACGTTCGACACCCCGGTGGGGCGCGCCACGACGACGGTCGCCGCCGTCGGGAGCCTCGCCGTGGCGCTGACGACGACCCTCCAGCCGTTCTGGGACCTGGGGCCTGCGCCCCGTACCGCGGCGACCGTGGTCCTCGCGGTAGCGGTCGCCGCGGCCGCCGCGGCGGTCGTGGTCGACGTCGCGACGGCCGGGCGCCGTCGCCGGCTGCGCAACCGGATGCTCGCCGCCTGGCCGGCCGCGACGCGTCCGCCGGCGCAGCCGATCCGCGGCTAGCCGCCCGCCCCGGGCCGTGGCCCCACCCACGCCTTCGCCGGGTCGGGCCGGCGGTACGGCCCCGCCGTGCTCGTCGTCTTGCCCAGCGCGACGAGCGACTCCGCGAGCCGCACCGCGCTGGTCACGCTGTCCAGCACCGGCACGCCGAGGCGCCGCTCCAGCGCGACATCGAGCCCGGCGAAGCCGGCACAGCCGAGCACCAGAGCGTCGGCGCCCGCCGCGACGAGCCGGGCGCCCGCGGACTCCAGGGCCCGCGCCGTCCCGGCGACGTCGCCGATGTCGAGCACGGCGACGTCGGCCGCGGCCACGCCCGCGCACCGCTCGAGCACGCCCGCGTTGCGCAGGGAGTCCTCGATGCCGGGCACGGCCGTGGCGACCGTCGTCACCACGCCGAACCGGTGGGCGACGAGGCACGCGAGGAAGGCGGAGGCCTCGGTGATGTCGACGACCGGCACGTCGATCGCCTGCCGCATGCCCTCCCGGCCGTGCTCGCCGTAGCCGGCCATGATCACGGCGTCGTACGGGTCGGGGTGGGCGAGCACGGCGTCGAGCACCGCGAGCGCCGTCACGTAGCTCTCGAAGTAGCCCTCGGCGGAGGCGGGGCCCCAGGACGGCGTCAGGCCGACGACGGTGGTGCCGGGCGACGCGGCGCCCGCGGCGACGGCGGCGATCGCCTCGGTCATGGCGCGCGTGGTGTTGCAGTTGACGACCAGGAGCGTCGGGCCTGGCCGGCCCGCCGGGGGCGCGGTCACACGAGCTCGCCGTCGGCGGCCACGACGCGGCCCGCGTGGATCACCGTGCGCCCGGGGAGGCGGTCCATGACCGCGGACGTCGGCGTCTCCCCGCGCAGGATGACGAGGTCTGCCGGGTCGCCGGCGGCGATCCCGGGGTGGTGGCCGACGCCGGTGAGCCGCGGCGTCCGCTCGTCGATGACGGATGCCCCGCCCCAGGTGGCAACCGCGAGGCCGAGCTCGATGAGGTCGTCGCGCGACCAGCCCTGGGAGTGGGCGAGCAGCCAGGCGCGCTCCAGCATGTCGGCGTTGCCCCAGGGGGACCAGTAGTCGCGCTGGCCGTCCATGCCGAGGCCCACGCGCACGCCCGCGGTGACCAGTCGTTCGAGCGGCAGCTCGAGGCGCCCGCCGGGGGCGATCGTGGTGATCGCGACGTCCAGCTCGGCGAGCTCGTCGATCGTCCGCTCCACGGCCGGGAGCCCGGAGCCCAGCGCGAAGGCGTGCGAGACGGTCACACGGCCCTGCATGCCGAGCGCGCGCACGCGTTCGGTGACCAGGCTCATCGAGAAGAGGCCGAGCTCGCCGGGCTCGTGCAGGTGGATGTCGACGCCCTTCTGGTGGCGCTGCGCGAGCTCGAACACGGTGTCGAGGTGGCGCCGCGGGTCGCGGTCGATCTCGCAGGGGTCGATGCCGCCCACGAGGTCGCCGCCGGCGCGCAGCGCCTCGTCCATGAGGTCCGGCACGCCCGGTTCGAGGTGGATGCCGACCTGCGGGAACACGACGATCTCGACCGACGCCGACGCGGCGTGCGCCGCGCGGGCGGCGAGCACGCCCTCGAACTTCTCCAGCTTCGAGTCGGCGTCGACCTGGGCGTGCGAGCGCACCCGGGTGACGCCCAGGGCGATCATGCGGCGCAGCGTCTCGGTGGCCCGGTCGGCCACGGGGGCCTCGGCCGTGCGCCAGTGCGCGCGGTCGTTCATGATCCGGTCCCAGCGGGTGGGGCCCGCGCTCAGCGGGCGGAAGGGCAGGCCGAGGCGGGTGGAGTCGAGGTGCACGTGCACGTCGGAGAACGACGGGACGAGGATGCCGTCGTCGCCCGCGACCTCGGCCTCGCCGGCGGCGGTCGTGCCCGCTGGGACCACCTCGCGCACGAGGCCGTCGTCGAGCACGACGTCGGCGGGGTCGCCGCCCCACGGGCGGACGGAACGGATGACGGTGCGGGGCATGGGGGTTCCTCCAGGTACGGCGGGGGCGGGCGGACGGACGACGGCGGTGGGC
>NZ_JBHWZO010000291.1:0-7426 GCF_042728455.1 Promicromonospora sp. NPDC060204 | reverse complement strand
CCCGAGCCGGAGGGGCCCATGATCGCGGTGAACCGGCCCTGCTCGAAGTCGACGTCCACGCCGTCCAGGGCGCGCACGATCGCCTCACCCTTGCCGTACGTCTTGGTCAGGTTCCTGGCCCGGACGGCACGGGCGGCCCCGCCCGAGCCCGGAGCCGGCTGGTCCGCCGGGACGTACACGGTGGTGTCCACGAGATTTCTCCTCGGTGATCGACGCTGCTTGATGCGACGCTGCTGGATGCCGGCGCTGCTGTGCGTGCTGTGCGTGCTGTGCGTGCTGTGCGTGCTGTGGTTGATGTGCGGGTCGCCCGTGGCGGCACGCGCCGGGCATCGCCTGCGGGAAGGTGTCCCGTGTGCGGCCCGGAAGTGGTCCGGCCTTCCCGGGGTGGACCCCGGTTCGGCCGGCAGCAACGAACCTACGGAGCCGGGGCCGGTCTGGACATCGGGCGTCGGCCTGATCCTTCCCTGGTCGTGTCATCCCTTGGTCGTACATCTCGTCGGTCCCGGGTAGGGGCAGTCCCCCAGGGGTTCTGCCCCAGGGAGCACGACGGAGAGCCTGTGGAAACCGGGGTTGTGCACAGAAACCCTGGTCAGGGCGCTGGGACCGGCCGACCGGCGGCAAGGCTGGGGGCATGACCTCCACCTCGTCGTCCGACGGCGCCGTGCGCGTGACCCTGCACCCCGGCGAGGACCTGCTCCTGCGACCGGGCACGCGCCTCGGCGACGTGCGCGCGCCGCTGGCCGCGCTCGTCCGCCGCCCCGAGCTGCGGTGGGCGCCGCTGACGGTCGACGGTGTGCGCCTGACCGACGACCAGGTGGTCGGCGAGCGACCGCTGCTGCCCGGCGCCGTGCTGCGGGTGCGATGGCCGGACGGGGCCGGGGCGGACGGGGCCGGGCCGGTCGCGGAGGGTGTGGGGCACAGCGCCGGCGGGCTGGTCGCCGGGCCGGGAGCCCGGCCGGGCTCCGGGCCCGGCTCCGGGCTCGGCGCCGGCGGTCCCGGCGGGGCCTGGCTCGTCGTCCGGGTGACCGGTCTAGACGCCGGGACGATCGTGGGCGTCGACGGCCCGTGGGCCGCCCTGCGTGCGTGGGTACGCCTGTGCCGGGGCGGACGTCTTGCGATCCGCCGGTCCCGGGGTCCGGCCGACCTGCTCGTGCCCCGGCCGGAGGCCGCACCGGGCGGCGTCTCGTGGCCGCTCGTGCTGCTCCCCGCGGTCGCGTCGCTGGTGCTCGCGGCGGTCCTGCGCCAGCCGGTCCTGGCGGTGTTCGCCCTGGTAGGCCTGGTTGTGGCCGCCCCGCAGCTGCGCGCCGCCAGACGGCGGACGGCGGGCCGGGGTGCTGCGGGCGGCGGGTCGCGGGAGCTGCCCGGGCCGGCGCGCCTGCTCGCGTTCGCGCACGCCGCGCTGCACGTCTCGCCGGGCGCGTGGGCGGCGGCGCGGGCGGCCTGGGCGGCCCCCCGGGTTCGAGGTGGGGCGACGACCCCTGGCGCGGCGCCCGGCGGGGTGTCCGGGGCCGCGATGGACCTCCCGTCCGCGCCGGACGACGGATGGGCCGCGCTGCTGCGGGACGGCGCGGTCGCCGTGCTCGGTCCCGCGGACCTCGCCCGGTCGGTCGCCCGCGCGCTGGTCGCCGGGCTCGCCGCCCGAGGCGCGGCCGTGCGGGTCGACGACGGCGCCCCGGGCTGGGCCTGGGTCCGCTGGCTCCCGGGCGGCGAAGCGTCGGTGCTGGTGGTCGACGGCGCGGTCGCCGACGGCGGGGTGCCCGGCGGTGGGATCGGCGGCGGCGTGGTGCGCCGCGACGTGGTCAGCGGCGGCACGGTGGGCAGGCCAGCCCCGTCGTCCGCCCACCTGGTCGTGTCCGTCGGGGCCGTACCGCCCGGCTGCCGGGCGGTTGTCCAGGTGCTCGACCCGCGCCGGGTCCGGATCACGGGCCCGGACGGCGCCGCGCGGACCGTGCCGCTGGTCGGCGTCACCGTCGAGTGGGCGGACCACCTGGCCCGCCTGCTGGCGGGTGCCGCCTGGCTCGGCCGGACGGCAGCCACGCTGCGGGGCTCGATCGGCGGCAGCGAGACCGGCCCCGCCCTCGTCGCCGGCGCCGGCAGCGCCCTCGCCGGGACCGCCGACGCCCGGTGGAGCCTCGCGACGACGTGCGCCGACGACCCGCGCCTGCCCGCCGCAGTGTCCTTGACCAGGGCGCACGGTCTCGACGAGATCCCGGGACCGGACCACGTCGCCGCTCGCTGGGCCCGCGCCGACAGCCGGGCGTCCGCAGAGGGTCAGCCGGCCGCAGCGGATTGGCCGGCCGCGGCGGATCGGGTGTCCGCAGCGAGCCGGGCGTCCACAGCGAGCCGGGCGTCCGCTGCGGGCCGGGCCCCCGCCGACGACTGGTCCGTGCCGCTCGGCCTCGGCGCGGACGGCGCGCCCGTGCTCCTGGACCTGGTCCGGGACGGGCCGCACCTGCTCGTGGCGGGCACCACCGGGTCGGGCAAGTCCGAGCTGCTCCTGACGCTGGTGCTCGGGCTGGCGCTGGCCCGGTCGCCCGCCGACCTGGCGCTCGTGCTGGTCGACTTCAAGGGCGGCGCGAGCCTCGGCGCCTGCGACGGGCTGCCGCACGTGGTGGGGCAGGTGACCGACCTCGAACCCGGCCTGGCCGCGCGGGCCCTCGCCGGGCTGCGCGCGGAGCTGCGGCGCCGGGAACGGGTGCTCGCCGAGCGCGGCGCGGCCGACGTCATCGCCCTGCCGCCCGGTGTGCTGCCCCGGCTGGTCGTCGTGATCGACGAGTTCCGCGCCCTGGCCGACGACCTGCCCGCGTTCCTGCCGGCCCTGCTGCGTGTCGCGGCGCAGGGCCGGTCGCTCGGCGTGCACCTGGTGCTCGCGACCCAGCGGCCGGGCGGCGCCGTCGGCCCCGACCTGCGGGCCAACGTCAGCGCCCGGCTGGCGCTCCGGGTCACCGATCCGCTGGAGTCGCGCGACGTGGTCGACGACCCCGCCGCCGCATACCTCCCGAGCGCGACGCCCGGGAGGGCCGTGCTGCGCCTCGGATCGGCGCCGCCCGTGCTGCTGCAGTGCGCGCACGCGACGAGGCCGCCCGAACCGCGGATGCCGCTGGTGCGCCGCGCGCCCGCACGCCTAAGAGGTCGCGCGGCCGCACAACGCATCGCCGCCCTGGACGCCGCGGAATCGGACGCTACCGCGCCGCACCCTGCCGCGCCGCACGCCGTCGGGCCTCACGCCGTCGGGCCTCACGCCCCAGGACACGACGCCGCACGGCAGGGCGCCGCCAGCCAGGACACCCCCGGGCAGGACACCGCCACGCTCGTCGTCGACGCCGTCCGCCGCGCCGCCGACATGCTGGGTCACCGCCCGGGCGCGCCGCCCTGGCTGCCGCCCCTCCCCCGGTCCGCCGGGGCCGCCGACCTGCCCCCGCGCACCCGACGGGACGGAGGCGGCCTCGCGCTCGCGCTGGGCGACGACCCGGAAGGACAGCGCCGGACGACGGTCACCTGGCGCCCGAAGGACGGCCACCTCGCGGTGCTCGGCCGGGCCCGGTCGGGCCGCACCACCGCCCTGGTCACGGTGGCCCTGGCGGCGCTGCGCCAGGGCTGGCGGGTCCATGGGATCACGCACGACGCCGCCGGGCTGGGAGCGCTGCGGGACCGTCCCGGCTACACCGGCACCAGCCACCCGGACGACGCCGAGGCGCTGGACCGGCTGCTGTCCGGCGAGCCCGTGACCGGCGTCGACGCGTCTCGGACCGGCACCGAGAGCCGGACTGGCCCCGGGAGCCGCACCAGCCCCGCGCCCGCCGCGCCCGCCGCGCCCCGCACGCTGGTGCTGATCGACGGCGTCGAGGACGTGCGCGCCACGCTGCCCGTCGCGGCGCTGCGCTCGGGGGCCGCGTTCGCCGTCACGGCCGACGGCCCGTCCGTGGGCGGCCTGGCCGCGCGGTTCGGGCCGCACCTGGTGCTGCTGAGCACCGACCGCGCGGCCGACGTCGTGCTCGGGGCACCGGCGATGCTCGCGGGTGCAGGCGGGCCGCCGGGCCGGGCCGCGTGGTGCGGCCGGGGCGATCCGGTGCTGTGCCAGGTGCTGGAGCCGGAGGTCACGCCGCCGGACCGGCCCCCGGGGCTCAGTCCTCCGAGCGGGTCCCGGACGTCGCCGCGACGACGGAGGGCGTCATGAGCAGCACGGCCACGCCCACCGCGATCACGAGGGCCACCCACCCGCCCGGGACGGAGGGTCCGCTGCCGCTCCCGATCGCCGCGATCGACCCGATGATCTGAAAGAGCTGCCAGGTCACGACGGGTCCGCGACCGGATCGACGACCCGCGAGAAGTGCCCGGCAGCACACCACGAGAACCCAGGCGACTCCCAGGAGGAACAGAACCAGAAAGAGGCTCACTCCCAGCGACATGGAACCGCCCGTAATGAGTTCACCAAGGAGCACCAGCGCGAAAGCAACGAGGCCGATCACCTCGACCACGACGCCGATCACCAGGGCACGAAGAAACGGCGGGACACGAGGCGCGAAAAAGGCTTCCAGTACGGGCACGACGGACTAGGATACTTGTGAGACGGGTATTCACAATAGTGTGACGGATACCTCAGGGTTCATGGGTCAGAAACTTCGCCGTAACCCCTTGTGCGAGCGTTCACGAGCGTGTGAACCTAGATGCAGCAATCCCACACACCCCCGAACACACCCCCGTCGGTCGCCGCCTGGCGCTCAGGGATCGGAAAACGATCCACAACCAGACCTGCGCGCCCCAGACGCACGACGACGATGCTCCCTAGTGGCGAGCCGGACGGTGGGAAGTTCCTTCCAAGGAGTACGTGACCATGGACTGGCGCCACCGCGCAGCATGCCTCGAAGAGGACCCCGAGCTGTTCTTCCCCATCGGCAACACGGGCCCTGCCCTGCTGCAGATCGAGGAGGCCAAGGCCGTGTGCCGTCGCTGCGACGTAGTCGACACCTGCCTCAAGTGGGCGATCGAGTCCGGCCAGGATGCCGGCGTCTGGGGCGGCATGAGCGAGGACGAGCGCCGTGCGCTCAAGCGCCGCACCGCGCGCGCTCGTCGCGCAGGCTGAACCGACAGCACAGCACCACCCCGCACCACGATCTCCGCGAGCCACGCCTGAGCACGCCCCCTCCGCCCAGGCGTGGCTCGCGTCTTTCCTGACACCGTCAGGAGCGGGCCGGCTCCGCCACCCGCAGCACGAGCTGCAGCACCACCTCGGTGCCGCCGCCGGGCCGCGCCGACCACTCGATGGTCCCGCCGAGCTCGTTGGTGACGAGCGTGCGCACGATCTGCGTGCCCAGGCCGCTGCCGGGGCCCCGCCCGCCGGCGCCGCCGTTCTCGGGCAGCCCCACGCCGTCGTCGGCCACGACCACCCGCAGGTCGGAGTTCTCGCGCTCCACAGCGATCTCCACCGTGCCCGCGGAACGCCCGACGAACCCGTGCTCGACCGCATTGGTGACCAGCTCCGTCAGCACCAGGGCGAGCGGCGTCGCGTCCTGCGCGGGCACCATGCCGAACGAGCCGGTGCGCACGGTCCGCACCGAGGTGTCCGCCGAGGCGACGTCGGCCGTGAGCCGTAGCGCCCTGCCCACCATGTCGTCGAGCTCGACCTGCTCGTCGAGCGTCTGCGAGAGGCTCTCGTGCACCAGGGCGATCGTGGAGACGCGCCGCATGGCCTCCTCGAGCGCCTCCTTGGCGGCCGGCACGTCCATGCGCCGGGCCTGGAGCCGCAGCAGCGCGGCCACTGTCTGCAGGTTGTTCTTCACGCGGTGATGGATCTCACGGATCGTCGCGTCCTTGGTGATGAGCTCACGCTCGCGCCGGCGCAGCTCGGACACGTCGCGGCACAGCAGCACGGCGCCGATGCGCTGGCCGCGGTCGGTCAGCGGCATCGCGCGCAGCGACAGGGACACCCCGTGCGCCTCGATGTCCGTGCGCCACGGGGCGCGCCCCATCACCACGAGCGGCAGCGACTCGTCCACGGGCTGGAGCTGCTCCACCATGTCCGCCGTCACCTCGACGAGGGACTGCCCCACGAGCGGGCCGATCACGCCGAGCCGGTGGAAGCACGACAGCGCGTTGGGGCTGGCGTACAGCACCTCGCCCTCGGAGTTGAGGCGGATCAGGCCGTCGCCCACGCGGGGCGCACCGCGGCGCGAACCGGTCGCGGCGTTCGGCAGGGGGAACTCGCCCCGCGGGATCATCGCCACGAGGTCGTCGGCCGCCTCGACGTAGTTCAGCTCCAGGCGCGACGGCGTGCGGCCCGAACCGAGGTTGGTCTGCCGCGCGATCACGGCGACCGCCGTGTCCTTGTGCACCACGGGGATCGCCTCCTCCCGCACGGCGTACGCGCCGAACCAGCGCGGCTCGCGGGCACGCTGCGCCTTCGCCTCGGCCATCGCCTTCGCGAGCTGCGGGCGCTGCCCCTCGGGCGCGAACGAGCCGACGACGTCGTCGTAGTGCACGGTGGCACCCGTCGACGGCCGGCACTGCGCGATCGCGACAAACCGCCCGTCGTCGGTCGGCAGCCACAGGACGAGGTCCGCGAACGCGAGGTCCGAGACCACCTGCCAGTCGCCGACCAGGAGATGCAGCCACTCCACGTCGGCCGGCTCGAGGTCGGCGTGCTCAAGGATCAGGTCACTCATCGCGGACACGCGCCCAGCCTATGTCGGAACCGACGCATGGCCCGATGAGGGCGCGGCGCGTACCCGGGGCGCAGCCGCGGCTCCCCCGGATCGGACGCGCGCAACGCGTCGGTTAGAGTTCGACCACCGGCATGCCCCGTCGGCGCGAGGAGGAGAGCCCGTGCACCTGACAGTGGACCTGACGTTCCCCGCAGACATCGACGACGTCTCCACGATGCTCGCCGACGAGTCGTTCGTGCGGTGGCGCGCCCAGCGCTCCACCGGCTCGGTGAACGGCGTGGTCGAGCAGGCCGACGTCACGGGGACCGCGGTCACCGGCTTCACCGTGGTGGTTCGTCGCACCCTGCCGACCGACATCATCCCCGTGCAGGCCCGCCCGTTCGTGGGTGCGCACCTCGAGATCCGCCAGGCCGAGGCCTGGGAGGCGGCGTCCGACGGGCGCCGGACGGGCACCGTGGCGGTCGAGATCCTGGGCGCGCCGGTGCGGGTGACGGCCACCGCGGCCCTGACCGCCCTGCCCGACGGCGGCACCCGCCTCACCTACGCGGGCGACGTCCGGGCGACGGTGCCGCTGTTCGGCACCGTGATCGAGGAAGCCGCGGTCAGCGCCGTGCGCACCACCCTCGAGACCGAGGCCGAGGCGGGGCGCGACTGGCTCGCCGGCAAGCGCACGGGAACGGCCTGAGCCGTCCCGGACGGGACTTCCCCTGACGGGGATGTCCCTGCCAGGATGCCCCTGCGGGCCGCACCGGACGGTGCGGCCC
>NZ_JBHWZO010000290.1:0-7457 GCF_042728455.1 Promicromonospora sp. NPDC060204 | reverse complement strand
GGTCGTGGCCTTCGCCGCCGACCTCCAGCTGGCGGGCCGCGACGCCGGGACCGCGGGCTGCGTCGCCGGGATCGACGCGTCGATCGCGGCCGGCGACCTGCAGACCGACAGCGACGACCTGGACCGCCTCCTGGGCCGCCCCGCCACCCCGCTGGCCGACGCCATCCGCGCCGCGCGCGGCTGACCCGCGACGCGCCCGGGCGGTCGCCTCCCGGCCCGACGCGCCTCCCGGCCCGACGACGGCGCGGCGGGCCGGGAGGTAACGACAGACACTCCCTCATCCCCGCGGCGCGTGTTGAATGGGGGCATGCGAGGAGCAATCATTCATGGAGCCGGGGACGTCCGCTTCGAGGAGCGGACGGACCCCGTCGTCGTCGAACCCACTGACGCCGTCATCCGGACCGTCGCCGCCTGCGTGTGCGGCTCGGACCTGTGGCGCTACCGCGGGATCTCCGAGGTCAAGCGGCCCACGCCGATCGGCCACGAGTACGTCGGCGTCGTCGAGCAGGTCGGCGCCGACGTCACCACCGTCAAGCCCGGCGACTTCGTGGTCGGCGGGTTCCTGCACAGCGACAACACCTGCGCGGTGTGCCGCAAGGGCATGCAGGCCAACTGCCTGCACGGGGGCGGCTACGACGGCTGCCAGGCCGAGAAGATCCGCATCCCGAACGCGGACGGCACCCTGCTCGCCACCCCAGGCGAGCCGGACGCCGACCTGATCCCGAGCCTGCTGAGCCTGTCGGACGTGATGTGCACCGGCTGGCACGCGGCTGTCTCGGCCGGGGTCGGGCCGGGGTCGAGCGTCGTGGTGGTGGGCGACGGCGCCGTCGGGCTGAGCGGCGTCCTGGCCGCGGCCCAGCTCGGCGCCACCACGATCATCGCCATGAGCCGGCACGAGTCCCGCCAGAAGGTGGCGCAGGAGTTCGGCGCGACGCACATCATCGCCGAACGCGGCGAGGAGGGCCTCGCCAAGGTGCTGGAGCTGACCGAGGGCATCGGCGCGGACGCGGTCCTGGAGTGCGTCGGCACCGCCGAGGCCCGGGCCCAGTCGGTCGAGCTGGTGCGGCCGGGCGGCATGATCGGCCTGGTCGGCGTGCCGCACGGCGACCTGCCCACCGACACGCTGTTCTGGGGCAACAAGGGCATCCACGGCGGCGTCGCGCCCGTCCGCGCCTACCTGCCGCACCTGCTGGACCTGGTGTGGAAGCGCGAGATCGACCCGGGCAAGGTCTTCGACCTGACCCTCCCGCTGTCGGAGGTCGCGGAGGCCTACCGCGCCATGGACGAGCGCCGGGCGATCAAGGTGCTGCTGCAGAACTGACGCCCGGCCGGGCCGGGCCTGCCGGGCGGCGTCGCCCCGACCCGTTTGACCATGCATCTGCTGCCAGCCTGATGCCGGACCTGGCAGCAGATGCATGGTCATTCGCGGGGTGCCCGTCCGGGGATGGTCGGCGGGGTTGGTCAGCCGGGGCTGGTCGGCCGGGTCAGTCGGGGAGCGCCGCCGTCAGGTCGACCTCGACGAGCTGGCCGGCGAAGCCGAGCACCGTGACGCCCAGGAGGGTGCTCGCGGTGGTGAACGCCGCGGCGAGCGGCCCGGCGTCCAACCGGTGCCAGACCGCCGAGAGCACGGCGCGGTCGTCGCTCGCGACGTAGACGACGGAGCGGACGACGTCCTGCGGCGCGGCGCCGACGGCGGCGAGCGCCGCCAGGGCGTTGGCGGCGACCTGGTCCGCCTGCGCCAGCGGGTCGTCGGCCCCGACGAGGGCACCGGACGCGTCGAGCGGACACTGGCCCGCCAGATGAGCGGTCCGGCCCGCCTCGACGATCGTCACGTGGTGATAACCCGGCGTCGCGTGCAGCCCGTCCGGCTGCACCCTGCTGATCCGCATCGCAGGAGTGTCGCAAGGACGAGGGCTCCCCGCGAGGTGTTTTCCGGGACCGGAGCCGCGTACCCGCCGCGAGCCAGCGGCAGCAACGCGTGGCGGGAGCTCAAAGCACGAGCCCGACGGCGGGAGCCCGGCCAGCCAGGGTGCGATGATGTTTCGCGCGAGTGGAACACCCCGTCCGTTTCGGCGAAATGAGAGTCGAGTCATGAGCGAGCGCCAGGTCGTGAACGAGCGCCAGGTCATGAACGAACGCCAGGTCATGAACGAGCACCTTGAGACCGCGCCGCCCGAGGCCCTGGAGCCCTACCCGGAACGCGAGCTGCGGTCCGACGCGCGGGACAACCGCGAGCGCATCCTCCAGGTGGCGCGTGCGACGTTCGCGGAGCACGGCATCGACGTCCCGATGCGGGAGCTCGCACGGCGCGCCGGCGTCGGGCCCGCGACGCTGTACCGGCGCTTCCCGACCAAGGAGGCACTGGTCACCGAGGCGTTCGGCGAGCAGATGGCGACCTGCTCGCGAATCGTCGAGCAGGGCCTGGCCGACCCAGACCCGTGGCACGGGCTCGGCGCAGTGATCGAGGAGGTCTGCGTGATGCACGCCCTGGACCGCGGCTTCACCGCCGCGTTCGTCACGGCGTTCCCGAAGGCCCTCGACTTCGCCCGCGAGCGCACGCACACCCTGCAGTCGCTGGCGGAGCTGATCCAGCGCGCGAAGGACTCCGGCGGCCTGCGCCGCGACTTCGTGCTCGACGACCTGATCATGCTGATCATGGCGAACTCCGGCATCCGGGCCACGTCCCGCAAGGCCGCGGTCGCCGCCTCCCGCCGGTTCGCGGCGCTGCAGATCCAGTCGATCAGCGCCCGGCCCGACGTCGCGCCGCTGCCGCCCGCCGTCCGGCTGCCGCTGCTGGCCGCGATCTAGGGCCATTCCTCGCCCCGCCTAGGACCAGCGCCCCGCCTGCGACCAGCACGCCGTCTGCGACCAGCCCCGCGCGGCCGGCGGTCTACGAGCGGGCTCGCCGAACGAACGACTCGACCCCGTCCAGGACCCGCGACAGGCCGAACTCCCAGGCCCGCTCGGCGTCGTGCAGGCCGCCGTACTGGCTGGTCGCGGCGGTGCCGACGCGCACGGCCAGCGCGTACCGGTCCCCCAGGACCCGCTCCATGTGGGGCGCATGCACGGCCCACCACTGCGCGTCGTCCTGGCCGGAGCGCTCGGGGAGCGACCGCCAGGCGAGCAGACCGGCCGTGGCATCGCGGGCGTAACCCAGCACCAGGGTCAGCACGAGGTCCATCTCGACGTCGGACAGCCCGATCCCGTCGACGGCGCGCAGCTCGGCGTCGTACTTGGCGATCGTTCCCGGCCCGAGCGGCGGTCGGCTCTCGAACCGGGCCAGGAGCCACGGGTGCCGCTCGAAGAGCGCCCGGTTCTCGTGCGCGACCCGCTCCAGCCGCGAGCGCCAGGCGTAGCCGTCGCCGGCGCCGCCGGCACCGTCCGCGTCGCCCGCGGCGTCCGCGCTTGCCGCCCGGCCCACCTCCCCCGCGCCGCCGGCGCCGTCCGCCCCGCCGGCCACGCCCACGCCGCCGGCGTCGCCGAGCCAGTCCACGTCGTCGTAGCGCACCTCGGCGAGCACCCGGTCGACCATGAGGTCGAGCAGCTCCGCCTTGTCCCGCACGTGCCGGTAGAGCGACATCGCGCCCACACCCAGGCGGTCGGCGACGCGCCGCATCGAGAGGCTGTCCAGGCCCCCGTCGTCCGCGGCCGCCACGCCCGCCGCGACGATCTGGTCGAGGCCCAGCCCGGGCTTGCGGCCGAGCCCGGAGGGCACCCGTGTGCCCCACAGCAGGTCCAGGGTCCGCACCCGGTCCCGCTCGTCGCCTGCCTCTGCCATGCGTCGCCTCCTCCGGCTCGTCGCTGCTGCACGTCACCCGCGCGGCACGTCACCCGCGCGGCACGTCACCCGCGCTGCATGTCACCCGCACGGCGCGTCGGCATCGACTATAGTTTGCGTACGCTGTACCCAAATGGAGCGACAGGCGCTCCGGCGGCAGCACGGTCGCGGCAAAACGATCGCGGCAACACGATCAAGGAGGCACCAGTGGTAGCAGCAGCATTCCGGGTGGGTCTGCGGGTGGACGACGTCGTCGCGGCGGCGAAGCTCTACCGGGGCTTCGGCTTCGAGGAGGTGGGCTCGATCCCCGGCCCCGACGGCGGTCCGGTGATGACGATCCTCGCGCGCGGCGAGGTGCAGCTGATCGTGGACGCCCTGGTCGGCATGCCGTTCCCCGACAGCGAGCGCGAACGGCTCACCCAGCAGGGCCCGCGCGGGCTCGGCGTGGCCGTCGGCCTGGGCGTGGACGACCTGGCCGCGAGCTACGACTACTGCCGGGCGTCCGGCTGCACCATCACGTCGGAGCCGGCCGACGAGGCCTGGGGCGACCGCGTGTTCGAGTGCGTCGACCCCTTCGGCTACCAGTGGGAGTTCTCCGAGCCCCTCAAGGACTGGGACGCCGGCGCGGGCCTGGACGCCGCACAGGAGAGCTGGTTCGGCGGTCAGGCCTGAGCGGGGTGCGCGGACGCCGAGCCGTCGTCGAGCGCGCCGCGCACCTCGCGCACGATGCGCGCCATCGCCTCCTCGGCGGCCTCGGCGTCGCCCGCGGCGACGGCCCGGGCCACCGCCTCGTGGGCATCGAGCGCCTCCGGCACGGGATAGGCGGGCATGAGGCCGAGGTGGATGCGCCCGGAGATCACGACGGCGACGACGTCGGCGAGCGCCGTGAACAGCTCGTTGCCGCTGGAGCGCATGACGAGCTCGTGCATGCGGATGTCGAGCGCGAGGAACTCCGGTCCGTCGCCCTCGCCCGCCTCGCCGAGCTTGCGCATCTGGCTGGCGGTGGCGACCAGCTCGTCGCGCACCGCCGCCGTCGCGCCGCGGGCCGCCCCGGCTGCCGCCCGCGGCTCGACGGCCTGGCGCAGCTCGGTGAGCGAACGGAGCTGGGACGTGCGGCCCGGGCCGTCCAGGCGCCACGCGATGACCCGGGGGTCGAGCACGTTCCAGGACGCGTGGGGCAGCACGACGATGCCCACGCGCGGACCGGACCGGACCAGGCCGAGGCCTTCGAGCAGGCGCATCGCCTCGCGCGCGACCGTGCGGGACACCCCGAACTCGCTGCCGATCCCGTCGAGCGTCAGCGCGGCGCCAGCCGGCAGCTCACCAGCGGTGATGCGGCGGCCCAGTGCGTCGAGGACGGGGCTGTGCAGCACGGGGGGCATCCTCCAAGAATAGTTGGGACCGGCTCGGGCCGAGCTCGGGCGCCGTCGACGACGGCGGATTGGTCACACCATTGGTGACATGAATCACGTGCTAATGGTGTCATCAATGGGTGAAGATAGGTGCATGGACACAGACGTCACCGAGACAGCGATGTTCTCGACCGAGACAAGCGGCGGCCCGTCAGGGCCCGCCGGGACCGATCCCGCACCCCGTGCCATCGTCGTGATGGGCGTGGCCGGCTCGGGCAAGACCACCGTCGCGGCCCTGCTCGCCGGGCGCCTCGGCGCGTCGTTCGCCGAGGGCGACGACTTCCACTCGCCCGAGAACGTCGCCAAGATGGCCGCCGGCCACCCCCTGGACGACGACGACCGCTGGCCCTGGCTGCGCGGCATCCGCGACTGGTTCGCCAAGGAGCTGAACGAGGGACGCAGCGCGGTGGTCCCGTGCAGCGCCCTGCGCCGCAGCTACCGCGACCTGCTGGAGACGGCGGGCCGGGACACGAACGGCAGTGACACGAACGGCAGCGTGCAGTTCGTGCACCTCACCGGCTCGTACGACCTGCTGCGCACCCGGATCCAGGGGCGCGCCGGGCACTTCATGAAGCCCGAGATGCTCGACAGCCAGCTCGCCGCGCTGGAGCCGCTGGCCGACGACGAGCCCGGGTTCTCCGTGGACGTCACGCCGCGCCCGGACCAGATCGTCGACGAGATCCTGCACCTGCTGGGAGAGGACGCCGCCTGATGCTCGACACCGCTCTCACCCTCCCTGCCCTCGCCCTCCCTGCCCTCAACGGACCTGCTCTCGCCGTCTCCGCCGCGGCGGACACCGCACCGACCGCCTCGACCCCGCAGCTCGTCCTCGCCGCGCTCATCGGCATCGTCGTCATCGTCGGACTCATCGTCTGGCTCAAGATGCACCCATTCCTCGCGCTCGTGCTCGGTTCGGGCGTGCTCGCGATCGTGGCCGGGGTGGGCCTCACGGACACGTTCACCAGCTTCACGGCGGGCCTCGGGTCCACCGTCGCCGGCGTCGGCGTGCTCATCGCGCTCGGCGCGATCATCGGCAAGCTGCTCATCGACTCGGGCGGCGCCGACCGGATCGTCGACACGATCCTCGACAAGACGCCGACCAAGCGGCTGCCGTGGGCCATGGCGCTCATCGCGTTCGTCGTCGGCATCCCGCTGTTCTTCGAGGTCGGCGTCGTCCTGCTGATCCCGGTCGTGATGATCGTGGCGCGCCGCATGCGCGCCAACCCGGTCCTGGTCGGCATCCCGGCGCTCGCCGGGCTCTCCGCACTGCACGGCCTGGTGCCGCCGCACCCCGGTCCGCTGCTCGCCATCGACGCGCTCGGCGCCAACCTGGGCCTCACGCTCGGCCTCGGCCTGCTGGTCGCGATCCCGACGGTGATCATCGCCGGGCCGCTGCTCGCCATCCCGCTCACGCGCTGGGTCAAGCTGGACCCGCCCACCACCGTGCTGGGCATGTCCGACGCCGCCGCGGGCGGCACGGGCGCGGGCGGCACCGGCGGCGCGCCGTCGTCCGGCACCTCCGGGAACGCGACGGCCACCGCGACGGCGACCGATGCCGGCACCACCACGCTGCGCAAGCCGTCGTTCGGCATCTCGGTCCTGGTCGTGCTGCTCCCCGTGATCCTGATGCTCGCGCGTTCCGTCGTCGAGATCGCGGGAACCACCGGGACGGGCTACGGCACCGTGCTGGAGTTCCTCGGCGAGCCGCTCGTGGCGCTGCTCATCACGTCGCTGTTCGCGCTGTTCGCCTTCGGCACCGCCGTCGGACGCACGCGGCAGCAGCTCGGCGACCTCGTCGGCTCCTCGTTCGCGCCGATCGCCGGCATCCTGCTCATCGTGGGCGCGGGCGGCGGCTTCAAGCAGACGCTCGTGGACACGGGCGTCGGCGACGTCATCGCCTCCGGCATCGCCGACGCCGGGATCACCCCGCTGCTGGCCGGCTGGCTCGTGGCTGCACTCATCCGCATCGCCACCGGCTCGGCGACCGTCGCGACGATCACCGCCGCGGGCATCATGGCGCCCCTGGCCGCGGGACTGGAGCCCACCCAGGCCGCGCTGCTCGTGCTCGCCATCGGCGCGGGCTCGGTGTTCCTGTCCCACGTGAACGACGCCGGCTTCTGGCTGGTCAAGGAGTACTTCGGCATGACGGTCGGCCACCTCCTGCAGCTGATGGCGCTCACCGCGATGGAGGAGCCCGCCTCCTTCGACGCGGACGCGCTCGTCGCCGAGAAGGCCAAGGTGCTCGGCGCCATCCGGCTCCCGAAGGA
>NZ_JBHWZO010000289.1:0-7497 GCF_042728455.1 Promicromonospora sp. NPDC060204 | reverse complement strand
GGTCAGCGCCGAGTCAGCGCCCTGGTCAGCGCGGCGCGTCCGACAGCGGCACGGCCGCCGGGCGCTCGCACCTGCTCTCGACGCCGACACTCGTGCCGCTGTCGGCGGCCGCGAGCAGCGCGGTCATGATCTCCAGCACGTGGTACGCGAGCTCGCCGTCGGCCCGCGCGGGCACGCCGTCCGGCGTCGTCGCGAGGTCCGCGACGCCGTAGCCACGCCCCGCGTCCCGGTAGCCGGCGCTCGGCGGCAGGGTCTGCCAGGTGCCGCCGAGCTCGTGCAGCTCGACGTCGCCGTCGAACTGGTTGGGGTCGGGGACCACGAGCGAGCCGGCCTGGCCGTGGACCTCGATGTTCGAGGCGCGCGTGGCGACCGAGTCGAAGCTCATCACCAGGGTCGAGAGCGCCCCCGAGACGTGCCGGAGCACGCCGGTCACGTGCGTGTCGACGTCCACGGGAACGATCTCCCCCGCCCGGGGGCCGGACCCGATGGTGCGCGTGACGCGCGTGTGGCTCGCGGCGCCGACCACCGACTCGACCGGGCCGAGCAGCGTGACCAGCGCGGTCACGTAGTACGGGCCCATGTCCAGCAGCGGGCCGCCGCCGGGCTGGTAGTAGAAGTCGGGGTTCGGGTGCCAGCGTTCGTGGCCCGGCGTCGTCATGGTGGCGGTCGCGGCGACCGGAAGGCCGATCGCGCCGTCGTCGATGGCCTTGCGCGCCGTCTGCACGCCCGTGCCGAGCACGGTGTCCGGGGCGCAGCCCACCCGCACCCCGGCGTCCCGCGCGGCGTCGAGGACCGTGCGGGCCTCCGCCGGCGTGACCGCGAGCGGCTTCTCGCCGTACACGTGCTTTCCGCCGGCGATGGCCTGCAGGGCGATCTCTGCGTGGGCGGCAGGGATCGTGAGGTTGAGGACGAGGTCCACCTCGGGGTCCGTCGTCAGCTCCGCGACGGTCAGGGCGCGCACGCCCTGCTCGGCGGCGACGGCCTTCGCGCGGTCGGCGTCGAGGTCGGCGACGGCGACCAGGCGGACGGCGTCCAGCCGCTCGAACGTGGACAGGTACTGGCCGGCGATCGCCCCGACCCCGACGATCCCGACCTTCAGCGGCTGGCCCACAGGATTCCCCTCTCGATGACGGTACGGACGTTCGGGTCGTCGACGACGGACAGCTCGTGGCCCGGCGTCGAGACGAAGATGCGGCCCGCACCCCACTGGCGGGTCCAGATCGCGGGGCAGGTGACGGGCCGGTGCCACGGGTCGAAGTCGCGCGCGGCGAGCGTCGTGGTCGCCAGCACGTCGTTGTACTCGTCGGACAGCACCCAGTACTGCTCGGTCGTCAGCTCGAAGTCGGAGATCCCGGCGACGATCGGGTGGTCGGCGCGCTCCGGCACGATGTCGATCGTGTGCCGCAGGAAGTTGTCGGCGGCCTCCCCCGCCAGCTCCGCGCGCGGCGCCTTGGGCGGGTGGGTGGCGAACTGGCCGCCGATGAGCTGGAGGTAGTCGGAGCTGTTCCGGTAGGAGTCGGCGATGCCGCCGTGCCACCCCGCCAGCCCCGTACCCGCCGCGACCGCCGCGATCAGGCCGCTCAGCTCGGCGTTCTCGATCGTGCTCATGGTCACGGTCTGCACGATGACGTCGACGCCGGCCAGGTAGTCGGCGTCGGCGTACACCGCCGTCGAGTCCTCGACCCGGACCTCGTAGCCGTGCTCGGCCAGGAACGGGAGGAACGAGCCCGTGGTCTCGACGGGCTGGTGCCCGGTCCACCCTCCGCGCACGACCAGTGCGCGTTTCGTGCTCGACGTCGTCGTCATAGGTGCTCCGCTCCAGAAAGTTGCGCAACTTGTGGCTCGATGAAAGTGCCAGCGACCTTGATACACGAGGACTTTTGCCGGATCAAGCCCCAATAAGTTGCGCAACTTTTGGTGCCGCCGCTACGGTCGCCGCATGCCGAACCCTCGCCGGACCACGCTCGCGGACGTCGCGCAGGCCGCCGGGACGACGGTGCCCACAGTCTCCAAGGTGCTCAGCGGTCGCTCGGATGTCTCGGCCGGGACCCGCGACCGGGTCATGCGCATCGTCGCGGAGCTCGGGTACCGCGGCAGGTCCGGCCGGGACGCCGTGCCGCGCGGTGAGAGCTCGCTCGTGGACCTCGTGCTGAGCGGGGTCGAGGGCACGTGGGCCAACCGGGCGCTGAGCGGTGTGGAGCAGGCCGCCGAGGAGGCCGGCCTCGACGTCGTCGTCTCCGTGGCCCGGCCGCCCGACGACGCCTGGCTCACCCGCCTGCTCGCGCGCCGTCCGCGCGGCGCCGTGCTCGCCCTGGTCGACACCAGCGCCGAGCAGCTCGCGACCCTCGCCGCCGCGCGGGTGCCGATCGTGCTGCTGGATCCGGTGCGCCAGCCGCCGTCGTCCGTGGCGAGCGTGGGCGCGGCCAACTGGGCCGGCGGGCGGGCCGCCGCCGAGCACCTGCTGGCGCTGGGGCATCGCGAGCTCGGGATCCTGGCCGGGCAGCGCACCCACCTCTACAGCCAGGCTCGCATCGACGGGTTCCGCTCCGCCATCACGCAGGCGGGGCTCGACCTGCCCGACGACCGTGTGGTGCACACCGACTGGCGGCGCGAGCGCGCCACGGAGCAGGCCCTCGACCTCCTGCGCGGTGGGACGACGCCGACGGCACTCTTCGCGTGCTCGGACACCATCGCGCTCGGGGCGTACGACGCCGCCGCCGCGCTCGGGCTGCGCATCCCGGAGGACGTCAGCGTGGTCGGCTTCGACGACCTGCCCGAGGCGCGCTGGCTCAGTCCGGCGCTGACCACGGTGCACCAGCCCATCGCCGAGATGGGCGGGGCGGCGCTGCGCATGCTGCTGCGGATCAGCGGCGGCGTGCCGCGGGAAGCGCCCCGGGAGGAGCTCGCGACGCGGCTCGTGGTCCGGGGGTCGACGGCGGCCGCCTCGGTGTCACAGGTCTGAGCGGTATCCGGTCATGGGGGGCGTGACCTCGAACATCACCGTCTCCCTCGGTACTCACACCATCGCCGTCCAGCACGAGAACGCCGTCGTCGACCAGCGCTACCACGTCGCCGGAAGCGGCCCCGTGTGCGTCGTCCACCCGGGCGGGCCCGGGATCGGCTGGGACTACCTGCGCATGTCCGAGCTGGAACGGTCCATGACCATGGTGTACGTCGAGCCCGTCGGCACCGGGGCGTCGGGCCGGCTCGCCGACCTGCGCGGATACAACCTGACCACGTACACCCACTTCCTGCACGCGGTGTTGGAGCACCTGGGGCTGCCGCGAGTCATGGTGCTCGGGCACTCCCACGGCGGGTTCGTGGCCCAGCGCTACGCGCTCGACCACCCCGACCGCGTGGCGTCGCTGGTCCTGTACGACACCTCGCCCGTGACCGGTGACGACTTCTGGTCGACGGCGGTCGCGAACATGGAGCGGTTCGCACAGCGCCACGTTGTCGAGCATCCCGAGGTGGCCGGCTACGTCGCCGGCCTGACGGGCCGGCCCGAGCCGTCCGACGACGAGGGCGCGACCGAGGTGCTGCGCAGGATCTCGCCGGCCTACTTCCACGACTACTGGGGCCACGAGTCCGACTTCGCCGTCGGGCGCAACGCCTTGCGCATGTACGCCGCCCCGGCCTGGGGCGAGGGCCCGGCCTTCGACGTGCGGGAGGAGCTGCCCGCCGTCACGGCGCCCACGCTGGTGGTGGTCGGCGACGACGACTTCATCTGTGGTCCGCGGTGGGCCCGGATGATCCACGAGGCTGTGCCGCACTCGCGGCTGGCGGTCCTGGAGCGGACCGGGCACCTGGGCCACATCGAGAGCCCCGGGAAGTTCACGGCGGCGGTTTCGGCCTTCCTTACCGCCGTGGGTGGGGTCGCCTCGTGAGCTGATCGGACGCGGACGACGGCCCTGTCCGGGCGGGTCAGCCGCCCGGGCAGTCGCTGTCGCCGCCCGAGTACTCGACGCAACCGGTCCACGGCGTGTGCTCGGGCTCAGGACTCGACACCTCGAACGACGGCACCGCCCACAGGACCGCGACGACGAGCGCGACCAAGCCCATCGGGCCGTGCCAGAGGAAGATCCAGCTCGCCTCGCGCCTCGAGCACCGGCGTGCGTGGAACGCTGACGTCCAGGCGATCCGTGCTGGCGGCGGGCATGGGCCGACTGTACTGGTCAGCATCCCCCTGACCCGCAAAGATGGGGTCGCACGGTTCGCGGACCAACGAGGGTCAGGGCAGCCCCGCCCGGTCGTCGCCGAGCGACGTGCCGAGCGGGAGGCAGTCATGACGGACGCTGTGGCACCACGGGACGCGGCCCCGACGGAGGTGTGGGAGCACCGGCCGATGTTCTCCGCGACCGACAAGGGGTCCCGGATCACCTGGCTGGCCCCGGGCCGCTCCCCCGCACGTGTCACGCCGCGCCTGTGGGCGACGGCGCTGCTGTGCCTCGTGGCATGGGCCGCCGCGACGGCGGCCGGCTCGTCGGTCCTGTGCGGCGCGACGTCGACCGAGTGCACGGTCGCTGTCGGCCAGGGCTGGCTGATCGGCGCGGCGCTCGTGCTCGGCTACCTGGCGATCCTCGCGACGGTCGACCTGGGCGAGCGGGCACAGGACCACCTCGGCCAACGGCGGGCCGCGTCGATGTTCTACCTGGCGCCGCTGCTGACGGGGATCACCGTGGGCGCGGCGGTCGGGGCGGACGTTGCGCTGGGCGCCGACCAGCGCGTGAGCCAGGTGCTCGATGGCGTCCCTGGCACCGAAGCCGTCCTCGTCTCGACGGTCGTCGCGGTGCTCGCCGCCCTGTGGGGCGTCGTCGTCCTGGTGCGGCTGCCGGGTGCCCTGCGGCACGCCCGACGCCGCCAGGAGACCATCGAGCGGCTACGGCGCGACGGGCACCGGTACACGGGCCGGGTGCGGCTCGGCGACGTCCGCATCTGGCTGCACAACGACCCCGAGCTCGCCGTCACGATCACCTACGACTCCCCCGCCGGCAGCCACGAGGTAACGGGCTGGATGCGGACCTCGCAGGACCGCGTGCCGAAGGACGGTAGCAGGGTGGTCGTGCTCACCGATCTGCGCGGCGCAGTGCACGTCGAGCTCGACCGCGACGGGGACGTGGCATTCGAACCGCCAGAACGGTATGCGCCGAGCGAGTAGGTGGTCGTCGCGCATCTGGTCGGGCACAGCCCCCGAGGTGGGGTAGTATTTCCGTCGGCCCCAAGGGGCCAAAACCGGTAGCCTTGAGCATGCTCAAGAACACCGCGGGCTGTGGCGCAGCTTGGTAGCGCACTTGACTGGGGGTCAAGGGGTCGCAGGTTCAAATCCTGTCAGCCCGACAGATCGCCCCTCACCTGTTCACGCAGGTGAGGGGCGTTTTTCATGCCGTCTCAGCGGCATCCTCGTCGCCCTCTCCCGACCCGTTCTTGTGGCCACTTTGTGACCACCAGGCCCCGAACATCGCGCCGGCGTCGGTCAGCGCTCGGTGATCCGGGTGCAGGTAGCGGGCGGTCATCGCCGGGTCCTGGTGGCCGGCCACCCGCTGGAGCACATGGAGCTGGACGCCACTGTCAGCCATCCAGGTAAGCGCCGTGTGCCGGAGCCCGTGCCGGACGAGGCCGGCGATGCCAAGGTCCTTCACGAGCTTGTCCCAGTTGGTGGCGTCACGGAGTGTCGCCGTGATGATCGTCCCACCGCGCGGCCCCTTGATCAGGGGCGAGTCATCAGACCGGCCAACAGCCGTCAGGCGTTCGAGCGTCTCCCGGGCCGGCTCGATGATCGGGACGACACGGTTGCGCCGGCCCTTGGTGGACTTCACGATCAGCCCACCGCGACCCGGGTACTTCTGCCGGCGCACGTAGATCAGGCCGGCCGTGAGGTCGACGTCACCGTGCTTCTGCTGGCGACCGCGGGTATGCGGATCAGTGAGGTGTCCGGCCTCGTCGGCGGCAACGAGCTTGCGAGCGTCGCCACGTCAGGCAGCGCCATCTCACGCGGGTTGACGTCGGACCCGTCCTTGACCTGGCCCGGTTGCTTGCGCCGAGCGCGGTCCTTGGCCGGGTTCCTCGGCAGCAGGCCGTCACGCACCGCGTCATCCAGTACGTGGACCAGGGCCGCAACCGTCCCGTCGACGTGGCGGAGCGACTCGTCATCGAGCCGGGAACCGCGGTCGTGCGGCGCGAGAACTGGTATTACGCCGACGAAATCCCGATGCAGATCGGGATCACGTTCATCCCGTGGTCCATCGCCAAGGGCACCGCACTCACGAAGGCCGAGAACCTAGGAAAGCGCGCCCTCTATGGGCGACTCGAAGACCTCGGTTACACCATCGCAAACATCCGTGAAGGGGTCACCGCGAGGCCGGCCACCCGCGAGGAAGCGGAAGGACTGGACATGCCGGCCGGCGTGCCCATCATCGATCTGTGGCACACCGGCATGACTGCCGAGAAGAAGCCGTTCGAGGTCACGAACTTCCGGATGCGCGCTGACTACTCAGCGCTCGACTACGACATGCCCGTGGAGTACCGAGCCCCGCGACTGTAACGATCCACACCCGGCGCGAGGAAGACATTCCGGCCCTCGCTGCGATCCTCGTCCGCGTGAACGAGCTGGACGGCTACCCCGTCGAGGGCGTGGCAGACCCAGAGCATGGCTACACCACCAACACGAGCTGCGAAGCTGGGTCGCCGTCGAAGACAAAGAGACCATCGGACAGATCATGCTCACCGGCGCCACGTTCGATAACGACGCCGCGTGTCTTTGGCACGAGCAGACCGGGGGGTCCATCGAGCAACTGGCAATCCCCGCACGGCTCTTCGTGGACCCGAACCACCGAGGCACCGGTGCTGGCCGGCTCCTCATGGAAGCCGCGGTTACATTCGCGCGACTACAGAAACTCGCAGTCGCCTTCGGCGTAATGCTCAAGGACCACTCCGCGATCCGACTCTACGAACGCCTAGGCGCTCACCGCGTCGGCAACCTCACCCACCACTACAACAGCGGGTTAACCGAGCCAGCAGCTGTCTACACAATTGGGGCTGACGCCTTCCAAACGGCATCGAATCTTTCTTAAAAGTCGAATGCGCCCGGCCAGAAATTTCAGAAGTCAGTTCTCTCCGCGCTCACGGACACTCTCAATCTCGACCGTCATTTCGCCATCAGAGAGCTGAATCCACACGTACACCCAAAGGCCCAGAGTGACACGAGGTACCTCTGCGGGAGCCGGAGGATACATCTCGCACGTCAAGTCAACTCTCACATTTGAAAGACGCGCATCATCAACCTTGTACGAACGACGCTCCACAGCGCCATGAATCTCAATCGATGATTCGCTAGCTACATCACCCCAAGTTCCGGGAAGAAGCGTAACCGCGAACTCCCGGATAGCTTGGTCGAGCAACGGAAAATTAATCCGAAGCGCCGAGAGAGTGGCATCGTCAACTGGTTCTATAGCAACTTCTTCCGCAAGCATCTCTATCGCCGTCGCGGGATTCGTAGCC
>NZ_JBHWZO010000288.1:0-7560 GCF_042728455.1 Promicromonospora sp. NPDC060204 | reverse complement strand
CTCCCGCAGGCAGGAGGCGGCCCCTCGGCCGTGTGCGTCAGGACGACGGTTACGGACTGCCGTTCCCGTTGCCGTTCCCGTTGCCGTTACCAGGGCCGGTCGGCTCGTCGGTCGGGAGCCCGATGTCGCCCGGACCCGACGAGACGATCACCTGCACCCGCGTCCCCATGGGCACCTGCGCGCCCTCGTTGGGGTTCACGGAGATGACGGTGCCCTCGGCCACGTCCTCGGACGGCTGGTACTCGATCTGTGGGTCGAGCCCCGCGGCCCGGAGCTGCCCGCGGGCGTTGTTCTCGTCGCCGCCGACCAGGCCGCCCGGCACGGTGGCGGTGTTCTCGTCAGGCCCGGTCGAGACCTCGACCCGGATGTTCGAGCCCCGCTTGACCTCCTGGCCTTCCTTCTCCACGGAGAGCACGGTGCCCGGGGACTGGTCGCTCGGGACCTCGATGAGCTCCGGGTTCAGGCCCGCGCCGGAGAGCACCGCGGCGGCAGACGGGAACTGCTGGCCGACGAGCCCGGTCGGGACCATCACCTTCTCGTTCGGGTCGTCGGACACCGTGGGCGTCGGGGACGGCGTCGGGGTGGGCGAGGGCGGCGGGGCCGGCGGCGTGTACTCCGGGAACTTCTCGACCTCCATACCCTCGGTCACGGCCTGCATGTACTGGGTCCAGGCCGTGACGGGCCACGTACCACCGGTGATGCTGCCGCCGGCCCACTCGCCGAAGGGCGTGATGGTGTCCTGCCCGCCGTCCTCCGTGGTCTGGTAGAGCCCGACGACCGTCGCGAGCTGCGGGATGTAGCCGGCGAACCACGCCGACTTGTTCTCGTTGGTCGACCCCGTCTTGCCCGCGACCGGACGCTGCGTGCCGTCGGGGCCCACGAGCTCCTTCGCGGGCGTACCGGAGCCCTCGTTGACGACCTGCTCCATCGCGTACGTGGCCTTGGCCATCACCTCGGGTTTGATGGCTTGCGTCGACTCGCCGCTGAACTCGTAGATGTCCTGGTCGCCGTTCTTCACCGACGTGACCATGTGCGTCTCGTGCCGCGTGCCCTGCGCGGCGAACGTGGCGTACGCGCCCGCCAGGTCGACCGCACGCACGGGTTCCGTACCGAGCACGTTGGACAGCGTGGCGTTGGTGTCCCCCTCAGGGATGCCCGCCCGGATCGCGACGTCCTGCGACTTCTTCGCCCCGATCTTGACGTTGAGCTGCGCGTACACCGTGTTCACGGAGTTCGCCGTGGCGTCGATCAGGTCGATGTCGCCGTACGACTCACCGCCCGACCCCTCGGGGCCGAAGTTGGTGAGCTCCACCTCGGGGCCACCCGCCTCCTTGGTCCAGCCGGGGATCTGCATCGGGCTGTTGCCGTTGTAGTACTCGTTGAGCTCGTGACCCTCCTCGAGCGCGCCGATGAGGGTGAACGGCTTGGCCGTCGATCCGGGCTGTGCCTTGCCGATCGTGGCGGAGTTGTACTGGTTCTCCTCGTAGTTCTTGCCGCCGTACAGGGCGCGGATGGCGCCGTCCTTGGGGTCGATCGACACGATCGACACGCCGAGCCGCTTGGACGCGGGGTTCTCCCCGTCGTACGGGATGGTCTTGGCAGCCTCGACCGCCGCCTTCTGGAACTTCGAGTTGATCGTGGTGCGGATCTCATAACCGTTGTTCATGAGGTCCTCCTCGGCGATGCCCTTGTCGGCGAGCTCCTTGCGGACCTCCTCCAGCAGGTAGCCGACCTGGCCGGCCCGCGAGACCGGCTTGTACTCGATGGGCTCGGGGAAGGTGGCGGACTTCCGCTCCTCCTGGGTGATGTAGCCCATGTCGGCCATGTTGCGCAGCACGCGGGACCACTTCTGCTCCGCGACGGCCTTCGACTCCTCGCCGAAGCGAGGGTCCCAGTACGACGGCGACGGGATGATGCCCACCAGCATCGCGGTCTCCGAGACGGTGAGCTCGGCCGCGGGCTTGTTGAAGTAGGCCTTCGCCGCAGCCTCGAACCCGTAGGCGCCACGGCCCAGGTAGATGCTGTTGACGTAGCCCTCGAGGATCTCGTCCTTCGTCTTCTCGTTGTCCACCTTGAGGGCGAGGATGATCTCGCGGAACTTGTCCGCGTAGGACGACTGCCCGGGCTCGAAGTACGTGTTCTCGACGTACTGCTGCGTCAGCGTCGACGCGCCCTGCCGGCCGCCGCCGGTCACGTTGCTGATGAACGCGCGGACGATGCCCAAGGGGTCGACGCCCATGTGGTCCTCGAAGCCCTGGTCCTCGGACGCGATCACGGCCTGGCCGACATACGGGGGCAGCTCGTCGAGCGTCCGGATCGTCCGGTCGACCGCCGCGAACCTCCCGAGGACCTTGCCGTCCTCGTAGTACACGGTGGTGGTCTCCGAGCCGATCGACTTGCGCGCGTCAGGCACCGGCCAGCCGATCCACCCAGCGGTGAACACGCCGACCACGAGCGAGACCATGGTCAGCCCGGTGCCGACGACAACACGCCAGGACGGGATCCATGCGCGCAGCCCCGTGCGGTGCGGCCGGGGGTAGTTCCAGATGCCACGCCTACGTCGGGGCGTCTGCGGCCAGATCGGAGTGGGACTCCAGTTCGCCACGTCTTCCTCGTTCCTCGAATCGGTCCAGCGAGAGCACCGGACAAGGTCCAGTGAGGGCACTGAACCGTCGAAACGATAGAGGATCGATGTTCGCGGCAAGTAGCACAAACGCGGTTTCTCTGTGTACGCCCCGTGTCCGAGACGCAGGTCTCAACGGGCTCTGCCAGCGCCTTTCGGGCTTTTTCACCCGGTACTTCACCCGACGCCGGCAGAGCCCGCCCGCCTGTCTACCCGAAGATGCCTCCGCCGTCCCCGGACGGGTCTGCGGTCGGGTCTTCACCCGGTCCGGTGGAGATCACGAGGGTCACCTCGCTGCCCTTCGGCACCTCCGAACCCTCGCCCGGGTTCACCGAGATCACCGAGCCCTCGGGCACGGTGTCCGACGGCGCCTCCTGGGTCACCGGCGTGAGCTCCGCGTCCTGGAGCTGCTGCTCGGCGTCGCCCTGCTCCCGGTTGGTCAGGCCCCACGGCACCGTGGTGGTCTCCACCTCGGCCTGGGACCCGTTGGAGACCTGGACCTCGATCTCCGAGTTCCGGTCGACCTCCTCGCCCGCGTGCTCGACGTCGAGCACGGTGCCCGGGGGCTCGGCGCTGTCCACGTCCACCTGCACGGGTACGAGCTGCAGACCGCCGAGCGCCGCCGCCGCGGCCACGAACTGCTGGCCGACCAGGTTGTCGGGCACCACGACCGTCTCCTCGGGCTCCTCGGAGGGGCTCGTGGTCGGTGACGGCGTCGCGGACGGCTCCGGCGCCGGCGGCGTGTACTCGGGGAGTTCCATGACGTCCATGCCCTCGGTGGCCTTGAGCATGTAGGCGGTCCACGCCTTGACCGGCCAGGTACCGCCGGTGATCTGCTCGTAGCCGCCGAACGGCTTGATCTGCTCGTACCTGTTCGCGTCGATGTTGTACTCGTAGAGGCCGACGACGGTGGTGAGCTGCGGCACGAAGCCGGCGAACCACGCCGACATGTTGTCGTTCGAGGAGCCGGTCTTTCCCGCGGCCGGCCGTTCGAGCTCCAGCGCGGGCATGCCGGACCCCTCCTCGACGACCTTGCTCATCGCGTACGTCGCCGCGGCCATGACCTCGGGGTCGAACATGTCCTCGCCGGTGCTCGACCCCTGGTAGACCAGATCGTCGCCGTTCTTCACCTCGACCACCATGTGCGGCGTGGTGCGGTAGCCCTGGGCGGCGATGGTGGAGTAGGCGTGCGCCAGGTCCACGTTGGTCACGTAGGCGGTGCCGAGCACGTTGGCCAGGTTGCCGCCGATGGCGCAGCAGTCGCGGGTGTCCGGGTCGTCGTCGGCCTGCGGGATGCCGAGGTCGTAGCCGACCTGCGCCGTCGTCTCCGGGCCGATGTCCTTGTTGAGCTGGGCATAGACCACGTTCACCGAGTTCGCGGTGGCGTCGACCAGGTCGAGGCTGTTCCACGAGTCGTTGTTGAAGTTGTACAGCGGCACGTCGGGGCCGTCCGGGTCCTGCTTCCAGCCCTCGATCACCGTCCCGTCGACCGCGCTGTACCGCTTGTTGAGCTGGAAGCCCTCCTTCAGCGCGCCGATCAGGGTGAACGGCTTGAACGTCGACGCGCCCTGCGCCTCGAACGTCGCGGCGTTGGTCGGGTAGGTCGAGTAGTCCGGGCCCCCGTACATCGCCTTGATCTCGCCCGTCGCCGGGTCGATCGACGTCAGCGACGCGCGCGCGTCCTTGCTCGCGTCCTCGGGCAGCTTCATGGTCTCGGCCGCGGCGGCCTGCATCTTGCGGTCGATCGAGGTGTGGATCTCGTAGCCCATCGTGGTGAGCTGGTCCGCCGTGATGCCCTTCCGGTCGAGCTCGTTGGCCACCTGCTCCAGCAGGTAGGCGGTGCGGTTGTCGCCGGATCCCTGGGTGTACTTGACGAGCTTGGGGTACTCGGCGGCGCTCCGGTCGTCCTGGGTGATGTAGCCCTGCTCCACCATCAGCTTCAGCGTGCGCTCCCAGCGCGCCTTCGCCTGTGCCTCGGCGCCCTCGCCCTGCCGCGGGTCCCAGTAGGTCGGGTTCGGGATGATGCCCGCGAGGAACGCGGACTCGGAGATGGTCATCTCCTTGGCCGAGTGCCCGAAGTACGCCTTGGACGCGGCCTCGACGCCGTACGCACCACGCCCCAGGTAGATGGTGTTGACGTACCCCTCCAGCACCTTGTCCTTGGACTGCTGCTGCGTCACCTTGAGGGCGATGATCGCTTCCTTGAGCTTGGTCGCGTACGTCGCGTACTCCACGCCCACGTAGTAGTTCTCGACGTACTGCTGCGTCAGCGTCGACGCGCCCTGCCGGTCACCGCCGGTCACGTTGTTGAGCGCCGCGCGGGCGATGCCCAGGGGGTTGATGCCGAGGTGGGTGCGGAAGCTCTGGTCCTCGGACGAGATGATCGCCTGCGTCACCGGCGCCGGGAGATCGGCCAGCGCCACGATCGTGCGGTCCTGGGCGGCGAACTTCCCGAGCGGCTTGCCGTCGGAGTAGTACACCGTCGTCGTCTCGGAGCGCACCGTGCCCAGCTCGTCCGGGACGGGCACGCTGATCCAGGCGGAGATCAGGACGCCGGCGACGAGCGACGTACCGGTCAGCAGCGTTCCCACGACGAACCGCCACGACGGGATCCACGCGCGGACCCCGGTGCGGTACGGCCTGGGATAGTTCCAGATCCCCTCCCGGCGCCGGGGTGTCTGCGGCCAGATCGGAGGGGGACTCCAGTTCGACACAACAGCCTCTTCCTCGTTCGGACTCGGGGCCCGCCAGCGTGCGTGACGCACCTGCCACGGCGGACCACCCGAAACCATAGGGGATTCACCCTCTAGCGCAGTAGCCCGATCCGTCCACATCACCCCACGCGGGATATTTCACCGCATGGTCAACCCAGTCCGTATGCCCTCACTTCACATTTCTTCCACGTCCGCGATGGAACCCCTGCCCAACCGCGACGGATTGCGCGCCGACGGCGGCGTGCTTATTCTCTCGATGTATCGACTCGATACATCGTGTAGAACGAAGTTGACCCGGCCCGCCGGGTTCTTCCGGGAGGGAGGTCGCCGTGCGTAGTCGGTCCGACGTGCTGGAGACCGCCGTCCTCGGCCTCCTGAACGAATCCCCGTTGCACGGGTACGAGCTCCGCAAGCGCCTCAACCTGGTGCTGGGTTCGTTCCGTGCCTTCTCTTACGGCACGCTCTACCCGGCCCTGAAGGGCCTGGTCACGCGGGGTCTGATCGCGACCACCGAGAGCGAGCCGACGCCGTCGTCACCCCGCAAGGGGAAGGCCGGGATCCCCGGCCGGACCGCCAAACCCATCCCCCTCGGACGTCGTCGGGTGGTCTACGAGCTGACCGCCGAGGGCAAGGAGCACCTCCAGTCCGTCCTGGCCACCGCCGGGCCCGCGGCCTGGGAGGACGACAACTTCGACGTGCGGTTCGCGCTCTTCGGGCAGACCGACGCCGAGACCCGCCTCCGCGTGCTCGAGGGCCGGCGCACCCGGCTGACCGAGCGCCTGGAAGCCTTCCGGGAGTCCACGACCCATCCGCGGTCGAGACTCGACGAATATGCGCTCGAGCTCCGGCGTTTCGGGCTCGAGAAGGTCGAGCGCGAAGTGCACTGGCTCGACAGCCTCATCTCCACCGAGCGGGGACGCGCCGCGGCGCAGAGCCCCGCACCGCAGCAGGAACAAACGAAGAAGGAGCGAGGATGACCTCCATCCGCGTGGGCATCGTCGGCGTAGGCAACTGCGCCTCGTCCCTGGTTCAGGGCGTGCACTACTACCGTGACGCCGACCCGGCGAGCACCGTCCCGGGCCTCATGCACGTGCAGTTCGGCGACTACCACGTGTCGGACCTCGAGTTCGTCGCGGCGTTCGACGTCGACGCGAAGAAGGTCGGGTTCGACCTGGCCGAGGCCATCAACGCGTCCGAGAACAACACGATCAAGATCGCCGACGTCCCGCCGACCGGCGTGACGGTCCAGCGGGGCCCGACCCTCGACGGGCTCGGCGACTACTACCGCGCCACGATCGACGAGTCCACGAAGGAGGCCGTCGACGTCGTCGCCGCACTGCGCGCCGCCGAGGTCGACGTGCTCGTCTGCTACCTGCCGGTGGGCTCCGAGGAGGCCGCCAAGTTCTACGCGCAGTGCGCGATCGAGGCCGGCGTCGCGTTCGTGAACGCCCTGCCGGTGTTCATCGCGTCCGACCCCGAGTGGGCCGCGAAGTTCGAGGAGGCCGGCGTGCCGATCATCGGCGACGACATCAAGTCGCAGGTCGGCGCCACCATCACGCACCGCGTGCTGGCCAAGCTGTTCGAGGAGCGCGGCGTCGTCCTCGACCGCACCTACCAGCTCAACGTGGGCGGCAATATGGACTTCAAGAACATGCTGCAGCGCGACCGGCTGGAGTCGAAGAAGCTGTCCAAGACGCAGGCCGTGACGTCCAACCTCACCGGCCCCCTGGCCGGCAAGAAGGAGGACCGCAACGTCCACATCGGCCCGTCGGACTACGTCGCCTGGCTCGACGACCGCAAGTGGGCCTACGTGCGGCTCGAGGGCCGCGCCTTCGGCGAGGTGCCGCTCAACCTGGAGTACAAGCTCGAGGTGTGGGACTCCCCCAACTCCGCGGGCATCATCATCGACGCGGTGCGGGCGGCCAAGATCGCGAAGGACCGCGGCGTCGGCGGCCCGATCCTGTCGGCGGCGACCTACTTCATGAAGTCGCCGCCCGTGCAGATGGAGGACACCGCGGGCCGGGCCCAGCTGGAGGCCTTCATCCGCGGTGACGTCGAGCGCTGACGCGGAGCGCAGCGGAGGTCGGAGGCCGAGGTACGAGGCATCCGGCCGAAGCGGAGCGCAGCGGAAGCGCTCCGAAAAAATCGAGAGGTGACACGGAGCGCCTGACGTGCAGGTCGCCCGTCCGGACGGCCGCCCTGTCGAGACCCAGACCTCGACAG
>NZ_JBHWZO010000287.1:0-7604 GCF_042728455.1 Promicromonospora sp. NPDC060204 | reverse complement strand
CTCTCTGAGCCCTCAGAGAGCGACCACTCCTACGTTCGACGCCGGGTCGACGCCGGGCTGGCCGACGCCAGGCGGGGCGCCAGGGCGTCAGCTTCCGAATGTCTCCAGCAGCGTCGACCGCTCCGCTTCGGTGAGGTTGGTCGCGATCAGCTTGCCGCGCATGCCGTGGAACCGTTCGCCCACCCGGTCGATGTCGCCGTCCTGCGTCACGGCGAACAGCGCCGACGTGCCGACCGTGACCTGTTCCCGGATCGTCTCGAGCTGGTTGCGGTCGATGCCCACCGCCTCCGTATGTTTCGCCAGGGCGCCGATCGCCGCGCCGGCGGCGGCACCGATGAGCGGCATGAAGAACAGCGTGCCCAGGAGCAGCCCCCAGAACGCGCCCCAGCCGGTGCCACGCCACTCGTTCTCGTGGGCCTGCTTGGTGGTCGGGGTCGCCTGCCCGACGGGCCAGGACACCACGGCGTGGTCGACCACCGTGATGAGCCCCTCCGACGCGGCCTGCTTGAGGTTCCCGGCCGCGGCCTGCGCGCCCTCGGGGTCGTCGAACTTCCAGACGGTGAACGTGGTCATCGGTGATCCTCATCCTCCTGGACGGTCTGTTCCCCCGCCTTTTGATCGTCGCACCCGGCGGCGCGATCCGCGCGTCACAGGGCGGGCGGCGGGACCCGTCGCGCGACGTCCGCGGGCGGGGGCGCGTCCACCGCCCAGGCCGCGGCGCGGGGGCGGAGCGCGGTGCCCAGGGCGGCGACGATCGCCGACGACACGGCGGTCCCCTCCGTCGGGGCGTGCCAGAACCGCAGCCGAAGCGTCGTGCGCGCCGGGTCGGCGGCGACGTACAGCACGTCCGGCGGCGGGGCGGGCAGCACGCCGGGCACGGCCGAGGCGGCCAGCAGCACGCCGTCGGTCTCGTCGTCGCGCAGGTCCGCGAGCCGCACCTCGATCTCGCTGCGGCGCGCACCGGGCGCGGAGCCGTTCACGAGCGGCTCGGAGATCACCAGGGAGTTGGGCACGTGCACGCGCACGCCGTCGTACGTCTCCAGAACCACGGTGCGGTTGTTGAGCTCCTTGACGGTGCCCACCCAGTCGCCGAACGCCATCTCGTCGCCCACCACGACCGGCATCCTGGTCTGCAGCACGATCCCGGCGCCGAAGTTGTCGGCCAGGCCGCGCACCGTCAGGACCAGCACGATGCCGACCACGACCACCACGGTGAGGATCGGCTGCGTCTGCGCGCCGAGGAAGCCGAGCGCCACGCCGATGCCCGCGAGCAGCACGAGGTAGTGCACGGCACGCACGATCGCATCCCGGACCTGCGGGTGCAGCCCCTTGATCCGCGCAGTCGCCGCGAGCGCCGCGCGGCGCGCGTAGCGGGTCGCCAGCCAGGTGGCCAGCAGGGTCAGGACGGCGAGGACGACGTCCCAGCCGTCGAGGTCGTCCGCCGAGAAGAACTGCGCGATCGCGTCGCCCACGGCGCTCATCGGTGCGCCCCCGCACCGCTGTGTGTCGCCACGCGCACTCCCGTCGTCGGGGTCCGAACGTGCTCAGAGGCTACGTTCGGCGGATGGCCGGCGCGCGCGGAACCCGCGCGGCCCCCTACAGACCCCACGGCCGTCCAGCGCAATGGTCAGCCGCCGTTCGGCCGCGCGTCACCCCTGCGCCAGACGGCGCCGCCACGATCTGACCCGTGGAAAACAAGCTCTCTCGCCGCTCCCTGCTCCAGGCGGCAGCGGCCGTCCCCGTTCTCTCGGCGGCCGCCGCGGCCGCCGGCACGACGTCGGCGGCGGCCGCGCCGTCGTCGGCCTCCTCGAACGGCGGTCGCCCGGACGCGGCGGCCGCGCGGTTCACCGTCGCCGTCCTGCCCGACACGCAGTACCTGCTGGACGACGGCGGCTCCGACGCAGAGCCCGTCCGTGCGACGCTGCGGCACCTGGTGCGCGAGCGTGCGCAGGACAACATCGTGTTCATGACACAGCTCGGTGACGTGACCGAGCACGGCACCGAGACCGAGATGCGCGCGGCGAGCCGCGCGTTCGACGCCGCCGGTCGCCTGCCGTACAGCGTGCTGGCCGGCAACCACGACGTCAGCGGCGACGACCAGCGCGGCGACTCGCCGTACCTGCGCGCCTTCGGGCCGCAGCGCTTCTCCAGGATGGAGACCTACGGCGGCTCCTCCCCCGACGGCTACAACAGCTTCCACGTGGTCCGCGGCGGCGGCCGGGAGTGGCTGGTCCTGGCGCTGGACTGGCGCCTGTCCGACGCCGGGCTCGCCTGGACGCAGGGCGTGCTGGACGACCACGCCGCCCTGCCGGCGATCCTGACCACGCACGACCTCGTGTGGGCCGAGGACGACGGCAAGGCCCACCTGTCCGACAACGGCCAGCGCCTGTGGGACCGCCTCATCAAGGGCAACGACCAGATCTTCCTCGCGCTCGGCGGGCACTACTGGCCGTCCGGCCGCACCACGCTCACGAACGACGCCGGCAACGCCGTCCACCTGCACATCACCAACTTCCAGGACCGCTACTACGGCGGCGCCGGCATGGTGCGCTACTACAGCTTCGACCTGGTGCGCGGCGTGATCGACGTCGAGACCTTCTCGCCCTGGCTGCTCGCCAAGGACGACCCCACGCCCCTGGAGGCGGAGCACGTCGAGCTCAGCGGCGACGTGGACCGGTTCACCGTGGAGATCGACTTCGACGAGCGGTTCGCCGCGTTCGCGCCGCCGGTGCTCCCGGCGCCGCTGCCGCCGTCGGCCGTGATGCCGCGCGGCACGGTCGCGTACTGGCGGTTCGACGCCGCCGGGCTCGCCTCCGCGGGGTCGGACGGCGCGCCCGTCGCGCCCGGCACCGTGGCCCGCGACCTCACCGGCAACGGCAACGACCTGACCTCGCAGCTGCTGCACTCCAGCGCCCCGGAAGCGCTGACCTGGTCGGCCGAGCACCACGACGCCCAGCCCGCGCGGGCGAGCCTCCGGTTCGACGGCGGCAAGGGTCCCGACCGCGGTGCCGTGCTGCGCACCGGCCCGAACGCGCCGGTCAACAGCGCGACGTTCGAGTCCGGGTACACGATCGAGACGTTCCTCAAGCTGCCCGAGCCCTTCGAGGGCGACCACTCCTGGATGGGCATCCTGAGCTGGGAGGGCCGCGCGGGCGATGCCGGCAAGCACAGCGGCTGGTCCGACGACGAGCCGACGTGCAGCCTGAACCTGTCGGGTGAGCGCTTCCTGCAGTTCGTCGTCTACCCCGTCCCCGTCGACGCCGACCCGACGTCCTGGAGCCACGCGATCCCGGTGGGCCGCTGGATGCACGTCGCGCTCGTCAACGACGGCCGGCACACGGTGATGTACGTGGACGGCTCGAAGATCGTGCGCAACGCCGCCGAGGAGTCGCGCGGCATCTCGACGCTGGGCAAGCCGTTCGCCATCGGCGGCACCCAGTCGGCGGAGAAGTACGGGCAGGGCTTCTACGGCTGGATCGGCGACACCCGGATCGTGTCGCGCGCCCTGCGCCCGGACCAGTTCCTCACGGCGCGGAGCCGCTGAGGCGCGCCCGGACCGACGTCAGCAGCAGGTCGCACCGGGCAACGGTGGGCGGGCTGTCGCCGAGCTTCTCCCGGTCCAGGACCTGCCACTCCGTCACCACGGAGCCCGGCGGGAACTGCTGCCAGGTGAGGTCGATCGCGACGGTTCCGCCCGCCGTCGGCAGCTCGTTCCAGAAGTGCACCTCGTCGCGGAACCGGGTCCGGACGACGCCCTTGACGATCTCGGCGGCCGGGAAGAAGTGCTGCACCACGCGCGCCGTCGGGTAGCACTGGCCGAGGGCGGGATTGCCGTGCTCGGCCACGCCGCCGTACGAGGTCCGTGGGCTCCAGGACGCCTCCAAAGCCTCGCGCAGCACGATCAGGTCCACCGGGTCCTGGGGCGTGTCGGCAGTGGTCACCGAGGCAGGTTAGCGGAGGCCCGAATGTCCGAAAAGGGCGTCCGACCTGCGTGAACATCTGGCTGAATCTTTCCGCAGGCACAACCTTTCACCCGGTCAGTGCGTCGTAGGGGGTATGAGACACACACACGAGAAGGCACGTTCCATCGTCCTGACGGCCGGCCTCGTCGTCGGCCTCACCGCGGGGGCGACGTCCGTCGCCGTCGCCGCCCCGTCAGCCGTGGCGTGCTCCGCCGTCGCCGCGCACGCCCCGAGCCACGTGGCGGACCCGCCCGGGTGCGACCCGGTCGGCACCCCGATCAAGCTGGGCGAGCCCACCGACGGCGCCACCGACGCCTGGCAGTCCACCGAGACCGACGGCGTCGGCTACAAGCTCCCCGCCGACTGGACCGGGCGCGCGGTCGTAGGCGACGGTGGCCCCGGCCACGAGTGGGAGTCCCCGGAGACCATCTACTCCGACGAGTTCGGTGACCTGCACTGGCGGGTGCTGATGCAGTCGCCCTTCTTCGACCAGGAGATGCCCGACCCCGAGGTGCTGAACGAGCTCGGGTGGTACGCCTCGTACATCGACGTCGAGGGCGCGTCGGAGGCCGTGCTCACGGCCGCGCAGACCGAGCACTGGGGCGCCCCGGGCGTCGAGACGATCGACTTCCAGGTGTTCGTCCAGTCGGAGGAGACCGGCGTGGTCAGCCGGTTCATGGGCGAGCTGCCCCCGGGCGAGGAGGGCCAGTTCCTCCTGGACAACTTCGTTCCGACGATCGAGCCCTGATCCTGGGCTGAGCTGAGCGGAGGCGGGTCCCGGCGCGGTGTGCCGAGGCCCGCTTCTCAGTCCGCGAGCGCCTCCACCAGCCGGTCGACGAACGCCGCCTGCGCGCTGACGACGACGCGACGCGCGTCGTCGGGCGCGAACCAGGCAACCCGGTCGATCTCGGGAATCTCGAGGCGCTTGCCGGACCGCGGCGGCCACTCGATCTCGACCGTGTTGCTGCTGATCGCCGACAGGTCGGGCCCGGGCTCGGGCCACTCGCGCGCCCAGGCGTGGACCACCTTGCCGGCGCGCTGCCGCACCTCGCCGAGCTCCAGGTCCGGGCCCGACGACGGCGGCAGCTCCAGCCCGAGCTCCTCGGCCGCCTCGCGCACGGCCGCGGCATGCGGCTCCTCGCCGGGTTCGAGCTCGCCCTTGAGCAGGGACCACGACCCGGCGTCCTTGCGGGCCCAGAACGGCCCGCCCATGTGGCCGAGCAGCACCTCGACCCCGCCGTCGGGCAGCCGCCTGAAGGGCAGGAGTCCCGCGCTCGTCGTCGCCATGGGTCCAGTCTGCTTCCTGACGCCGCTACGGTTCCAGGATGAGCACGATCACCGACCCCACGGACCGCTTCGAGATCCCCTTCACCGCCGACGAGAAGCAGACCCTGCTCGGGATCCTCGCCTTCCAGCGCGACACGCTGCGCTGGAAGGTCTCGGGGCTGAGCGGCACGCTGCTCGCCTACCGGCACGAGCCGAGCACCTTGTCGCTCGGCGGCCTGCTCAAGCACCTCGCCGTCATCGAGCAGGCCTGGGTCAACGTGACGTTCGCGGGGACGGTCGAGACCCCCACCTGGTATGCCCAGTACAAGGAGCAGGAGGGGCGGCAGGACTGGACGTTCGCCACCGCCGCGGACGACTCGCCCGAGCAGCTGCTGGCCTGGCTCGACGAGGCCCAGCGCAGCACCGAGCGGATCGTCGCCGAGACGACAGACCTCGGCACGATCGCCCAGGAGAAGTTCTGGGAGGGCCAGGAGGCCTCGCTGCGCTGGATCCTGCTCCACCTGATCCAGGAGTACGCCCGGCACCTGGGCCACGCGGACCTGCTCCGCGAAGCGATCGACGGGTCGGTCGGCATCTAGGAGCGGACGACGCCCGACGATGAGCACCCGAGAACGGCCGGGAGTCCTTCGACACTCGTCACCGCGTCGGCCTCCGCCACGACATCTCCCCCAGCCACGACTCCAGGGTGACGGTGACGGTCTCGGGTGCCTCGCCGACCACCCCGGTCTCGCAGTCGAAGGTCTCGCCGACCCGGACGACGAGCGGGTCCGGGCAGGTCGCCTGGACCGGCAGGCTGGTCTCGACGAGCGACGTGCCCTCCCCGGTCGAGTACGAGCCCTCGATCGAGGACTCGACGTCGGCGGCCTCCAGCTCGACGCCGCCCACGTAGGCCACGAGCGGCGTCGCCAGGACCGAGACGACGAGCGCCCCGATCCACCCCACCAGGGGCCACCAGCCCGTCCTCGTCAGCCGGATCCGGAAGATGAGGTAGAGCGGCACGACCAGCAGCCCGCAGATGTAGAGGTAGACGGGCACGCGGTACCCCGCCTGGCGCAGGAGGGTCAGGTCGGCGACGAGACAGGCCACGTTGAGGACGCTGCCCACGGCCAGGATCCCGCCGGTCGACGGCGTGCCGGACCTCAGGAGCAGGATCTCGACGAGGATCAGCACGACCTGCACGGCCGTGAACGCCCAGAGGGCAAGGCTGCTCGGCGTGTCGAACTCCGAGGCCTCATGGTGCTCCGGGACCCACGGGCCGTCGACCGGGCGTCCCTCGTCGTCGGTCCAGAACGACCAGTCATCGGGCGCCGCCGGCCAGTCGGGCTGAGGCCGCCAGCCGACTTCCGGCGACCAGTCCGCCGGGGGCGTGGGCCAGCCAGGCGGTGAGCTGAAACGCATGGGTGATGCCCTCGCAGATCGTCGGTCTCGACAATGTCGCCGCTGAGTATGGCAGCGCGGAACCCCTGGTCACGCCGTCGTCGACCCCGTATGAGCACGGGCCCCACGCCCGGGTGCGAGACCATGGGCGCATGCCCTCCCCCGTCCGCCCCGGCCTGGCCGTCAGTCCCGCGCTGACCATCCCCCGCGCCGAGCTCACCGAGCGGTTCTCGCGCTCCTCCGGCCCGGGCGGTCAGGGTGTGAACACGACCGACTCGCGCGTCGAGCTCTCCTGGGACGTCGCACGGTCCGCCGTCCTGAGCGACACGCAGCGCCAACGGCTCCTGGAGCGGCTCGCGGGCCGCTTGGTCGACGGCGTCCTCACCGTCGTCGCCTCGGAGCACCGCGAGCAGCGGCGCAACCGCGACGCCGCCGCCACGCGCCTGGCCGCTGTCGTCAGCGACGGACTGGCGCCCGGTCCGCGGAGCCGCCGCGCCACGCGCGCCACCCGGGGTTCGCAGGAGCGGCGGCTGACCGCCAAGAAGCAGCGGTCGGACACCAAGAAGCTGCGCTCGTCGAAGCCCCGGCGCGAGGACTGACCTTCGCCGTGAGAGGACCGAACAAGAACGTCAAGCGCCCGACAAGTGCCCGGCACGAGTGAGATCCTTGACCGCATTTCGCGCTCTCAATACTGTGACCTGCGTTTACGGCGCTAACTCGCGAATCTCGCGAGGCGTGCCATCGTACGAGCAACGTGGAGCGTGGCTGATGAACTTCATGAGGACCAAGATCGCCAAGGCTGTGGTGCTGACCAGCCTCGGACTGGCCATGTCTCTTGGAGTGGGCGTTCAGTCGCTCGCTGCTGACACCGGGATCGTCACCTTCACCGGTCCGATCCTCGACTACTGAGCTCGGACTATTTCAAGCGCACCAAGCGGCTTTCGCTGATTCCGAGAGCAGAACGGCGCCTCCCGACTC
>NZ_JBHWZO010000286.1:0-7621 GCF_042728455.1 Promicromonospora sp. NPDC060204 | reverse complement strand
GGTTTCTTCGCTTTGAGCCGCCCGAAAGCGAAGAAACCCGGGCCTCGAAAGGAAGCGGTCAGAACAGGACCGTCGCGAAGGTGCCCACCTGCTCGAAGCCGACCCGCCGGTAGGCCGCAATGGCCCGCTCGTTGTAGGCGTTCACGTAGAGCGAGACGACCGGCGCGACCGAGGCGCGGGTCGCGTCGACCACCGCGGCCATGCCCGACTCCGACCAGCCGCGGCCGCGGAACGCCGGCTCCACCCAGACGCCCTGCACCTGGGCCACCCCGCCGGCCACCGCGCCGAGCTCGGCCTTGAAGCCCACGGCGGGCCGCCCGGCGCCGTCGGGCACAAGGCGGACGAACGACCGCCCCTCCGCGATGAGCGACTTCACGCGCTCCGCGTAGGCGGAGCCGCCGGAGGCGATCGGCGAGTAGCCGACCTCCTCGGTGAACATGCGCACGCAGGCGGGCAGCACGAGGTCCAGCTCGGCCAGGACCGAGCGGCGGACCGTGGGCTCGGGCGGCACCGAGGGCGCACTCCCGATGGCCATCGACGGCTGGTCGGCGCGGATGTCCCGCGCCGGCGGCCAGTGCGGGGCCAGCCGCTCCCAGAGCGCGAGCGCGGCCCGCTGCTCCCCCACGATCGACGACGACCGGCGTCCGTACACGCGGGCGACCGCCGTGAAGGCGGCGATCGCCTCGGTGCGCCGGGCTGGGTCGGTGATCGGGACCACGGGCACCAGGTTGGCGCCGGACCAGCACACCGCCTCGAGCGGACCGACGGCGGGGAACCCCCACGCCTGGCCCGCGGCGGCACCGAACCCGGACCGCGCCGCGATCTCCAGGCGCGCGGTGGCAAGCACCGAGGCGACGGGGTCGACGGCACAGACCGCCAGCGCCGCCGCCAGGTCCGCGCGGGTCAGGGCCCGGGCGAGGACCTCGCCGCGGTCAAGCTGCGCGCGAATGTCCTGTTCGCCCGGTTCGAACGGCCCGTCAGGGCGCGCCCCGGCCGGAACCGGGGTGCGCCACCGAGCCATGCCTTGCTCCGTTCGAGTCCGACCCTTCAGTATCGCCCGAGTCCGAGGTCCTGCTCCGGCTCAGCCGACCGAGACGACCGGCGAACCGGCCTGTGCCTCATTCTCCGGCGTGGGCATCTCGTCCGCGATCCGCATCGCCTCTTCGATGAGGGTCTCGACAATCATCGCCTCGGGAACGGTCTTGATGACCTCGCCCTTGACGAAGATCTGGCCCTTGCCGTTGCCCGACGCCACGCCGAGGTCGGCCTCGCGGGCCTCGCCCGGGCCGTTGACGACGCAGCCCATGACGGCGACGCGCAGCGGGACGGTCATGCCCTCCAGGCCTGCCGTGACCTTCTCGGCGAGCGTGTACACGTCCACCTGGGCGCGGCCGCAGGACGGGCACGACACGATCTCGAGCTTGCGGGGGCGCAGGTTCAGGGCCTGCAGGATCTGGTTGCCGACCTTGACCTCCTCGACCGGCGGGGCCGAGAGGGAGACGCGGATCGTGTCGCCGATGCCCTTGCTGAGCAGGGCGCCGAACGCGGTGGCCGACTTGATGGTGCCCTGAAACGCAGGGCCGGCCTCGGTGACGCCGAGGTGCAGCGGCCAGTCGCCCCGCTCGGAGAGCAGCTCGTAGGCGCGCACCATCACGACGGGGTCGTTGTGCTTGACCGAGATCTTGAAGTCGTGGAAGTCGTGCTCCTCGAAGAGGCTGGCCTCCCACACGGCGGACTCCACGAGGGCCTCCGGGGTGGCCTTCCCGTACTTCTCCAGGATGCGCTTGTCGAGCGAGCCCGCGTTGACGCCGATGCGGATCGAGATGCCGGCGTCCTTCGCGGCCTGCGCGATCTGCTTGACCTGGTCGTCGAACTTGCGGATGTTGCCCGGGTTGACGCGGACGGCGGCACAGCCGGCGTCGATCGCCTGGAAGACGTACTTCGGCTGGAAGTGGATGTCCGCGATCACGGGGATCTGGGACTTCTTCGCGATGATCGGCAGCGCCTCGGCGTCGTCGGAGGTCGGGACGGCGACGCGCACGATGTCGCAGCCGGCCGTCGTCAGCTCCGCGATCTGCTGGAGGGTCGCGTTGATGTCGGTGGTGGGCGTGGTGGTCATGGACTGCACGCTGATGGGAGCGTCACCGCCCACCTCTACCTTGCCGACCTTGATCTTGCGGGTCTTGCGGCGAGGGGCGAGGACCGGCGGGGGTGCTGCTGGCATGCCGAGGCTGATTGCGGTCACAGGATCAGTATCCACGCTTCAGAAGGTGCAAAACGCACTTGGTGTCTGGCATCACGTGATCCGCACGGGATCCACCAGGTCGGCCACGACGAGGACGCCGCCCACCCCGAGGAGGATCAGGAAGACCACGTATGCCACGGGAGTCATGCGCGCGACGTCGGCCGGGCCGGGCAGGACGGCCGCCCCGCGCACCCGGGCGACCGTGCGCTTGCCGCCCTCGTAGAGGGCGTTGACCAGGTGCCCGCCGTCGAGCGGCAGCAGCGGGATGAGGTTGAAGACGAACAGCGCGATGTTGAGGCTCGCGAGCAGGCTCAGGTAGATCATCACGCGGTCGAGGATCGCCTCGTCCAGCGCCATGATCTCGCCGCTGATCCGGGCCACGCCCACCATCGACTGGACCGAGTCCTGCGAGCGCTCCTCGTCGGTGAACGCCTGGGTGGCGGCGTCGGCCACGCGGACCGGCAGGGTCGCCACCATGGTCGCCGTCTGCCAGGTCATGTTGCCCACCTCGGGCAGCACGCGGGACAGGGGCTGACGCTCGCGGACCTGCAGCGGGGAGAAGCCCACGAAACCGCCGGGCTCGACGACCGGCTCGCCGTCGGCGCCGACGACCGCGACGCCCTGCTCGTCCACGACCGGGCGCTCGGTGGGGGCGGGGGTGACCTCGAGCGTGACGCGTTCGCCGTCGCGCAGCACGACGACGTCGGACTCCTGCCCCGCGGAGTCGTTGATGAGGCCGACCAGCTGCTGCCAGCCGGTCACCTCGGTGCCGCCGAAGGAGACGACCTCGTCGCCGGGCTGGAGCCCGGCCGCGGCGGCGGGGGCGGCGGGCTGCCCCTCGCAGTCGTCGCCCGTGGCGGTGGACGTCGCGGAGGCGGGGACGCACTCGGAGAGCTGCGCGACCGTCGTGGAGACGGCGGGCAGGCCGTAGCCGATCAGGATGATCGCCATGAGGAACGTGGCGATCACGAGGTTCATGAAGGGCCCGCCGAACATGACGACGAGCTTCTTGGGCGTCGAGAGGTTGTAGAAGGCGCGGTGCTCCTCGCCGGGCCGCACCTCCGCGACGGACGCGTCGCGCGCGTCGGCGACGAGCTCGTTCCAGAAGCCCTTGCCCCGCTTGGTGCCGGCGGGGGCGGGCGGCATCATGCCGACGAGGCGCACGAACCCGCCGAGCGGGATCGCCTTGATGCCGTACTCCGTCTCGCCCTTGGTGCGCGACCACAGGGTGGGTCCGAAACCCACCATGTACTGGCTCACGCGCACGCCGAACTTCTTGGCCGGGATCATGTGCCCCAGCTCGTGCAGACCGACCGAGACCAGGACGCCCACCAGCAGGACGAGCACACCGATGATGTGCGGAACGATGCTCACGGACCGAGACTACGACACGTTACTGACAGCCCGGCAGGGAGCACACGGCTCCCCCCGCGACGGCCACCCGACGTTCACTCCATGTCGCCCACATGGTGATTCGTTGAAACATTGGTTACTGATCATTAACCTGTGGGCATGTCGGTTTCGTCCGTCCCTGGGTTCCGGGAGCTGCACGCGCACGGCCCGTCCTCCCTCGGGGAGAGCCTGACCTCGATGTTCCAGACCGAGGCCTGGTCCGCGGCCGACGGCGACTCCCGGGTGGCGCGGCAGCTGCGCGAGATCGACGTGGACGTCAGCGCGATCTGGGCGGCCTCGCGCTGGAACATGGGCGACGACGGCGACGCGCCCAACCGCCGTCATCCCGTGCCCGGCGACCCGCGCGGCCCGGAGACCGCCGCAGCGCTGCGCGCCGTCGTCGCCCGGCCGCGGGCCGCCGCGCTGCTCGGCGTGTACCTGTGGTCGCAGGCGAGCGACGCCCTGCAGTACACCTTCCGGCACGGCCGCATCATCGTGCCGCTGCGGGCCTTCGTCGAGACCTGGGAGACCTGCCGCGACGATGCGCCGGACGACGTCTGCCGGGCCGAGGGCGACGCCGTCGCCGTGCTGCTGCGCACGCTGATCACCCAGATGCACACGGCGGCCGCGCGCAGCGCGGGCGACCTGCTCCGCGTGGCCGACGCCGCGGGGCGGGCCGGTGAACGGTGCGGGGAGCTGCTGCAGGCCGCGCGGGCGATCCCCGACCTGACCTCGCCGTTCCGCCGCGCCCTGGTGCCCCAGGCCGTGACCCGCGTCCGGTACTTCCGCGCCCTGGCCAAGGCCGCGCGGGCGGCGTCCGAGGCCATGGCCGGGGAACCCGCCCGGCTGGGCCCCGCGCTGGACGGCCTGCGTGCCGCCGAGACCGACCGGCACCTCAACTACATCCTGGCCAGCGAGCTGCGCTCCTACCGGATGCACCTGACCGAGCTGTACCGGAACCTCGACTCGACCTGGCTCACGCTCGACCGGCTGCGGACCGTCTACATCTACCCGTTCGGGCTGCGGGACGTGCGGCCGGCCGCGGCGGTCACCGCCATCCGCCGCCTCGCGCACCGGGACGAGCACCCGGAGCTGCTCGGCGTCCAGGCCTTCGCCGTGCGCGGCCGCCTCAAGATGGACGACGTCTGGGCGAGCGTCGACCGGGCCGCCCGCCCCTACGGCGGGGCGTCCCTGTCGATGCCGAACGTGCGCCTGGAGCAGCCGGACGGGACGTTCATCGCGGAGCTGTCCTGCGACGTGCGGTTCACCGAGTTCGGCAACCACTACGTGCGGTTCCGGTACTCGTCGCGCGACCAGTCGCCGCAGCAGGTCCGCGACGCCCGGTTCCGCCTGTCCAACCTGCACGCCGACATCCGGGTGCGGTGGATCGCGCTGGACGGCTCGCCCGTCGACGTCGACCCCGGCGGCGCCCTGCCGCCGGAACGCCTCTTCGACCTGGCCGACCTGCTCCAGCGGGCGACGGCGGACCTGGTCCGCAAGGGCACCGAGATCGCCCAGGGGCGGGCCCACGTGGTCACGACGGTCTACGAGGCGAGCAGGGGCCGCGGCCCGGCCGCGCCGCCGGAACGCCGGACGCCGGTCAACATGGGCGACGAGATGCTGGCCGCGTTCGGCTCGCAGGTGCTGCTGCAGCCCGTGTCCTACGGCACGGCCACGCTGTGCGACTGGACCCTGCGCCAGCGCAACCCCGTGCTCCTGGAGGGGGTGCGGCACCTGGGCGACGTCGTGGCCGTGGCCACCAACTCGACCACCGTCGCGCTGGTCGGCACGGCACACTTCAAGATCTCCCAGTACGGCTCGCTCGCCGAGTTCGTGGCCAGCCTCAACGGGCTGTTCAGCGCGTGGAACGCCACCCTGGCCGACCACCTGCGCATCGTCGCGACCATGCTCGCCGACCACGACGTGAACAACGGCGCCGACCTCGCCGACCGCAAGGAACGGCTCACGCGCGAGCAGCTGCGGCTGCACGAGTTCGCCTCGGAGGTCCGCACGACCCTGACCACCATCACCTCCCCCACGTTCCTCGCCTCCGCGCTGGAGTCGCGGATGCTCAACCAGCTCCTGCACGCGTCGCGGTTCGAGCAGCAGGCCGCCGTCGTCACCGAGCGGCTGCGCGAGCTGCTGCAGGAGCCCATCGCGGCCCGGCTCGCGGCGCTCGAACGGCTGCACGGCGACCGCGAGCGCGCGGCCGAGGTCAGGCGCGAGCGCTCCCGGCGTCGGCTGATGGACGGCACGCTCTCGGCGATCACCGTGTTCGCCGGTGTGTACGCCCTGATCGGCACGGTCCAGGTGGCGCTGGACGCGTCGCTGATCGGCCCGATCCAGGCGGTCACGGCCACCGCGCTGGTCACCGTGGGGGCGCTGGTGACGGGGTGGGCGGTGTTCAACTGGACGAGCCGCCGGTGAGCAGCCCGGCTTAGCCTGGTCGGGTCAGCCGCGACGCCGCACGACGACGGGGGACGACGATGACCGGAAGCTCTGTGTCCGCGCCCGGGGACGCGCCCGGGGACGCGCCCGGCGGCGCCAACCTCACGCCGCGCGGTACGCCACGGGACGACGCCGCCCGGCGCCACCTCTGGGGGCACTTCACGCGGCAGTCCGCCTGGGACGCCGGGGTGCCCACGCTGGTGCGCGGCGAGGGCCATCACGTCTGGGACGCCGGCGGACGCCGGTACATCGACGGGCTCTCGGGACTGTTCGTGGTCCAGGCCGGGCACGGCCGCAGGGTGCTCGCCGAGGCGGCGGCCCGGCAGGCGGGCGAGCTGGCCTTCTTCCCGCTGTGGTCGTTCGCGCACCCGCCGGCCATCGACCTGGCCGAGCGGCTGGCCGACCTCGCGCCGGGCGACCTGAACCGCGTGTTCTTCACCACCGGCGGCTCCGAGGCCGTGGAGACGGCGTTCAAGCTGGCCAAGCAGTACTGGAAGCTCCAGGGCAGGCCGGGCAAGTACAAGGTGATCTCGCGGACCATCGCGTACCACGGCACCACGCACGGAGCACTGTCCGTGACGGGCCTGCCGGGCCTCAAGGAGCCGTTCGAGCCCCTGGTCCCGGGCGCGTTCAAGGTGCCGAACACCAACATCTACCGGGCGTCCGAGGACCTGCGCGACGACCCGAAGGCGTTCGGCCGGTGGGCCGCCGACCAGATCGAGGCGCTCATCGAGGCGGAGGGGCCCGACTCGGTGGCGGCCGTCTTCCTGGAGCCCGTGCAGAACGCCGGCGGCTGCTTCCCGCCCCCGCCCGGGTACTTCGAGCGGGTGCGCGAGATCTGCGACCGGCACGACGTGCTGCTCGTCTCCGACGAGGTGATCTGCGCGTTCGGCCGGATCGGGTCCATCTTCGCGTGCGACGACTTCGGCTACGTGCCGGACATGCTCACGTGCGCCAAGGGCATGGCGTCGGGCTACTCCCCGATCGGCGCGTGCCTCGTCTCCGACCGGGTGTTCGAGCCGTTCGCCCACGGGTCGACGACCTTCGCGCACGGGTACACGTTCGGCGGGCACCCGGTGTCGGCGGCCGTCGCGATGGCGAACCTCGACCTCTTCGACGAGGAGGACCTGACCGGGCGGGTCAAGGAGAACGCGCCCGCCTTCCGGGCCACCCTGGAGCGGCTGCACGACCTGCCCATCGTGGGCGACGTGCGCGGCGCCGGGTACTTCTACGGGATCGAGCTCGTCCGGGACAAGGCCACGCGGGAGACCTTCTCCGGCGACGAGGCCGAGCGCCTGCTGCGCGGGTTCCTCACACCGGCGCTGTTCGAGGCGGGGCTGTACTGCCGCGCCGACGACCGGGGCGACCCGGTGGTGCAGCTCGCGCCGCCGCTGACGATCGGGCAGGCGGAGTTCGACGAGATCGAGCAGATCCTGCGGGGCGTGCTGAGCGAGGCGTGGACGCGGCTGTGACGCGGGAGCGGCGCCGCCCGGTGCTGCAGGGGTCGGCGCGCTCGTGATGGTGCGCTTCTACCCG
>NZ_JBHWZO010000285.1:0-7624 GCF_042728455.1 Promicromonospora sp. NPDC060204 | reverse complement strand
GATGTATCCCTTCCCGAAGTGGAGGGCCCCCTGGGGCCCGTGAACGCATCCGCGCGCGGGGTCTCGCTTCCCACGGCCTTCGCTGTCGGGTCGCCTTCCGAGGGGGGTGGGGGCTCGGCCGGTGGTGGGGGCGGGGTGCCCGAGTCCCGGGGTGGGGGGTACGGGGGGAGTGCTGTTGAGCGTGGGGGGCTCCGGTCCGGGGCGGACGCCGGTGGCGAGGGCGCCGGTGTTGGTGGTGCTGGTGGGGGGAACGGGGTGGTTGGTGCTGGGCGGGGGTTTGCTCGGCGGGAAGGGCGGGAGCGGCGGTTGGCGCTGGCCGGGGAGATCGCGGAGCGGGTCGGGGAGAACCGGGGGGAGCGGTCGCTGGAGGTGCAGGCGCTCGCGCTGCTGGGCGCGGCCGTCGGGTACTACCAGCGCGAGGAGAAGCCGTTCTGGCAGGAGCACTTCGCGCGGCTCGAGCTGCCCCTGGACGAGTGGCCCGGCCGGCGGTCGACGTTCCACGTGGAACGTTCGCGCGTGCTGCGGGACTGGAGCGTCGTGGGGCGGGACCGGCTTCCGTCGCGCGAGGTCGAGCTGGTGGGCCGCATGCTCGACGGGTCCCGCATCGACGGGTCCGACCTGGGCGTCGGCGACCCGGTGCACGTCCTCTACGACCAGCCGGTGCCTCCGGTCGTCGGCGATCTGGAGGCGCGGGCCGTCCGCGGCGAGCACTCCGGCGGCGTGATCCTGGAGCTCCGCGAGGAGCCCGGGAGCGACGCCGCGCCCCGGGGCCGCGACGTCGTGGTCCTGCGCGAGCGGCTCTCCGGGGGAGCGGACCCGCACGACCAGGCGCCCGTCGCGCTGGCCCCGCAGCGCGGGCCGGCGCACGACGCGCAGGAGCGGGCGACCGAGGACGCCGCCCGCGCGGCGCTCGCCACGTGGGACGCGGACCGCGCCCTGCCCGACGGCGCCGCCGTCGACCTGTTGTGCCGCCGTCCGCCCCGGCTCGTCGATCCCGCCACGGGACAGCGCGGCGGGGACCTGCCGGAGCTCACGGGCGCGGCCGGCGGGGGAGACGCCGGCGGACACCGCCTCGAGGCCGCCGTGCTCGCAGCCGTCGAGCGGCTCGACCACTCCTACCTGGCAGTGCAGGGACCACCCGGAACCGGCAAGACGCACGTCGGTTCCCACGTGGTCGCCCGGCTCGTCGACGCCGGCTGGCGGGTGGGTGTGGTCGCGCAGTCGCACTCGGCCGTCGAGAACCTGCTGAGCTGCCTCGTCGACAAGGCGGGGGTACCCGTCGACGTGGTCGCCAAGAAGCAGCGGGCGAAGGGCGTCGAGCGGGAGCCCGCCGGCCCGTGGCAGGAGCTGACCGGCAGCCAGCTCGCGGAGTTCGCCGCCGGCAGCCCCGGCGGCTGCGTGGTGGGCGGCACCGCCTGGGACTTCGCGCACGAGCGCTGGCCCGACGAGGGGCTGGACCTGCTCGTGATCGACGAGGCCGGGCAGTTCTCGCTCGCCGACACCGTCGCCGTCGGCCGGGCCGCCCAGCGCCTGCTGCTGCTCGGCGACCCGCAGCAGCTTCCGCAGGTGAGCCAGGGCCGGCACCCCGAGCCGGTGGACGAGTCGGCCCTCGCCTGGCTCGCGGCCGGCAGCTCCGTGCTGCCCGACGGCCTCGGCTACCTGCTGCCCGAGTCGTGGCGCATGCACCCCGAGGTCTGCGCGGCCGTGTCCCAGCTCTCCTATGCCGGCCGGCTGTCGGCGCACCCCGTCACGACGGAACGCTCGCTCGACGGCGTGGCCCCCGGCGTCGTGCACGTGCCGGTGGCCCACGAGGGGCGCTCGACGTCGTCCCGGGAGGAGGCCGACGAGGTGGTGCGCCAGGTGCAGGGCGTCGTCGGCCGCACGTGGGACCCAGGGGCCGGGCGCCCGGCCCGGCCCCTGGGCACCGACGACGTCGTGGTGGTCGCGGCGTACAACGCGCAGGTGCACACGGTGCGCCAGGCCCTGGCTGCCGCGGGCCTCGGCGGGGTGCCCGTCGGGACAGTCGACATGTTCCAGGGTCGGGAGGCGCCGGTCGCGATCCTGACCCTCGCCGCCTCGGCCCCCGAGAACGTCTCCCGGGGGATGGGCTTCCTGCTCGCGCGCAACCGCATCAACGTGGGGGTGTCGCGCGCGCAGTGGCGGGCCGTCGTCATCTCGTCGCCCCGCCTCACCGACTACCTGCCCGGTGACCTGGAGGCCGACGGCGTGCGCCACCTCATGGAGCTGGGCGGCTTCCTGCGCCTCATCGGCGCCTGAGCCGCCCAGCCCGGGCGGGACGGGTCAGAACTCGCCGCCGCCGAAGTCGCCTCCGAAGTCGCCGCCGCCGCCGTCCCCGCCACCGAACATGTCGCCGAAGAACCCGCCGCCGCCGTCGCCACCGGCGTCCGCCCCGGCATCTGCTCCTGCGTCGCCGCCCTCGGCACCGGCTGCCTCGACGGACTCGCCGCCGGCCTCCTCACCGCCTGCCTCGCCGCTGCCCTCCTCGCCGGCGAAGTCCTGCGCCGGGTCGCCGAAGGAGCTGCCGAACATCATGTCCGCCACGGCCGAGCCGATGACCATGCCGCCGATGGTGCCGAGCATGCTCGCGCCGAGCATCGAGCCGAAGCCCGGGCCGCGGCTCGCGCCGAAGTTCCGCTCGAGGGTGCCGGGGTTGCGCATCTCGGCGCGGGTGGCCATGCGGGCCAGGTCGCGCGGGTCGTCCGACGTCGCGCGCTCGTCGGGCGGCACGGTCTCGCTGAGCTGGGCCAGCACCTGGTTGCGCTGCTCGGGCGTGAGCTGCGCGAACGCCTCGGCGTGCGCCTCCTCGACCCGGTCCGGCGGAGCGGTGCGCAGCAGGTAGCGGTAGCGCTCGATCGCCACGTCGTCCTCGCTGCGTCCCGTGCTCGCGGCGGACCCGTAGACGGGGGCCGTGCCGTAGGCAGGGGTCTGACCCGGGGCCTGCTGGTACTGCGGCCGCGGCGTGCCGCCGCCCTGGTACATGCCGGGTGTCTGCTCGCGCGGCTCGCGGCCGAGCAGTCGGTCGAGGAAGCCCATTGATCTCAGTCCTTCGTGAGGTTCGGTCCGGACGGTCCACCCCGGTCAACGGCGTGCCGCGGTCCGGGGTTCCCGGCCATCGTCCCTCCGCGACACGAACGGGACATGACGAAGGCCCGGCCACCGAGGTGACCGGGCCTTCGTGCTGTGTCAGCCGGGAGCGTCAGCCCTCGACCGAGCCCTCGATCGCACGGTCGAACTCGAGCGTGTTGTCGTCGGCGTAGTTGTAGACACCGATGAACGCGGACGACGGGTCGTTGTCCTCGTTGATCGGGCCGATGCCCGAGACACCCGTGTAGTGGATGTCGTCGCCGGCCTCGAGCGCGGCGACGCCCTCCTCGAAGGTGGACACCTCGGTGCCGCCGTCCGCACCGGACACGGAACGGATCTGGGCGGCGATGTCGGTACCGGTGGTCGACTCGGCCTTCACCGCGGCGAGCGCGGCGAGGATCACTGCGTCGTACGACTCAGCGGCGTAGGCGTAGTCGGTCAGCGGCTTGCCCTCCTTCTCCTCGTACCAGCCGCTCGCGGCGTCCTTGAACTCCTGCGCGGGGTCGGCGCCGGGGATGGTGCCGACGACGCCCTTGAGCGTCCCCGGGTCGAAGTCCTTGGAGTAGTCGGCGGTGTTGCCGTCGCAGAGGTACGTGGTGCCGTCGAAGTCCCAGCCCTGCGAGACGAGCTCGGCGATGGCGGCCTTGGTCTCCTCGAACGCGAGGATGACGATGGCGTCCGGCTTGGCGGCCAGGGCGTCGGTGACGATCGACGAGAAGTTGGTCTCGCCCGGGGCGAACTCCTCGCCGGAGCCCGTGGCGCCGTAGACGGCCTCGGCACCGCCGGCCTCGATGGACTTCTGCACGTTGTCGCGCAGACCGGTGCCGTAGGTCTCGTTCTGCACGAGGAAGGCGACCTTCTGGTGGTTGTCGTCGAGCACGAGCGAGCCGAGCGCGGCGCCCTGGACGGTGTCCGGCGGCGCGGTGCGGGTGAAGAGGTCGCTCACGCCGGAGAGCTCCGTGGCGGTGTTCGCGGGCGAGATCTGGAGAACCCCGGCCTCGGTGAACTGGTCCACCACGTTCTGCGAGACGGACGAGGACGCGGCGCCGATGGCAACCTGGACGTCCTTGCCGATGAGGTCGGTGGCCGTGTTCGTCGACACGCTCATGTCGGTCGAGTCGCCGGAGTCACCGGACTCGAGGGTCACGTCCTCGCCGAGGACACCCCCGGCCGCGTTGATGTCGTCGATCGCAAGTCCGACGCCCGCGACCTCGGGCGGACCGAGGTAGGCAAGAGAGCCGGTGATCGGGAGGATGGTGCCGACGACGAGCGGCTCGGCTGAGCCACCGCCCTCTCCATCGCCAGAACCCGAGGTGGAGCAGGCTGCCAAGCCCACGCTGAGGACTGCCGCTAGCGCGAGCCCGCGCGCAGCCGTGGAACGTCGAATCATGTCTGCTGTTCCCCTTCAAGCGGGAGTGGATCTGACGGCGCACTTTGCTCCGTCGTGGTCGCTGAAAGTAGTCACCTTGTGTGACGCCTGTGTCACGAATCCCCCACCCCGACCGAGATTGTTACGAGGACGTGACCCACATCACCCTAGACCCAAGGAAAGTTCATCCAGTCGCCCGCCTGACGCACCTCACGGAGATTGATCGGGCTTTCCTGGGCACGGGCAGGTACGCTTGCCGTGTTGCAGTGCCTCGATCGTTCTTCCAAGAGATGACGACGACACCGTGATTACAGCGATCCCGAAGGCCGGGGTCGTCGCATCTTGCAAGGAGCAGTACATGGCATTCGGAACCGTCAAGTGGTTCAACGCCGAGAAGGGCTTCGGGTTCATCGCACCCGAGGACGGTGGGCAGGACGTGTTCGCCCACTTCAGCGCGATCCAGTCGAGCGGCTACCGCTCGCTCGAGGAGAACCAGCGCGTCGAGTTCGACGTGAAGCAGGGCCCGAAGGGCCTCCAGGCGGAGAACATCCGCCCGATCTGATCTCTGACAGCCGGCATGGCGGGCTCCTGAGTTCGCCCGGTTGTACCCCGGAGGCCCGGTCACCTTTCAGGTGGCCGGGCCTTCGCCCTGTCCGGCGCCGGGCGGGAGAATGGGCGGGTGCAGCACTTCGCCTCCGACAACTACGCTCCCGTCCACCCCGAGGTCATGGCCGCGGTCGCCGCGGCGAACGACGGCGCGGCCGTCGCGTACGGCGACGACCCCGTCTCCGCCCGTCTGCAGCACCGCGCCGAGGAGGTGTTCGGCGAGCGGGCCCGCATCTTCCCCGTCCTGAACGGCACGGGCGCGAACGTCATCAGCCTCATGGCCGCGGCCCCGCGCTGGGGCGCGGTGATCACCAGCGACGTCGCGCACGTCCACACCGACGAGAACGGGGCGCCCGAGCGGGTGGGCGGCCTCAAGATCCTCGCCGTGCCGAGCAGGGACGGCCGCATCGGGCCCGACGCCGTCGACCGTTACGCCGGCGACCTCGGCGACGTGCACCGCGCGCAGCCCGCGGTGCTGAGCCTCACCCAGGTGACGGAGCTCGGCACGGTCTACTCCGTGGCCGACCTCAAGCTCCTCGCGGACACCGCCCACGCGGCCGGCCTGCGCGTGCACGTCGACGGCTCCCGCCTCGCGAACGCGGCGGCGGCCCTCGGTGTCGGGCTGCGGGAGATCACCACCGACGTCGGTGTGGACATCGTGTCGCTCGGCGCGGCGAAGAACGGCGGCATGCTCGGCGAGGCCGTCGTGGTCCTGCCCGACGGCGACGGCGCGGCCGGTCCGGCGGGGGCGGCGGCGCTGTCCGAGGCGGTGCCGTACCTGCGCAAGGCGACGATGCAGCTCGCGTCCAAGACCCGGTTCGTGTCGGCCCAGCTCCTGGCGCTGCTCGGCGAGCCGGGCACGCCGACGTCCGGCACAGCCGCGACCGCCCCGACCTCGTCCGGCACTGGCGGGGGCGGGCCCCTGTGGCTCCGCAACGCGGCGCACTCGAACGCCATGGCCGCGCGCCTGCGCGCGGGTATCGAGACGGCAGGGCTGCTGGAGCCGGGGGCCGGGATCGTCCTGCGGTACCCGACCGAGGCGAACGTCGTCTTCGCGACGCTGCCCGGCGCGGCCGCGGACCGGGTGCGCGAGCACGCCCGCTTCTACGACTGGGCGCCGGGGGAGACCGCCGACCGTGTCGAGGTGCGCTGGATGTGCGCGTGGGACACCACGGAGGCGGACGTCGACGCCTTCGTGCGGGCGGTCGGCGCGGCGCTCTGACCGATCCCGAAACCCGGTTGCGCAGCAGGCCGGTGGCGGGGTGAGACTGGTGCCTATGATCCGCTTTCGCCCCGCGGGCCTGCTGGTCGCCACCGTTCTCACGGTCGCGACGCTGGCCTCGGGATGTTCCGCTCCGGCCGGTGAGCCCGGACCCACCTCTCTTCCCGGACCCGCCCAGTCGAGCACGCTGCCGAGCCCCACGCCGAGCACCTCGCCGAGCCCGAGCACCACCCCGGTTCCGAGTACGTCCCCGTCGTCCGGCGGGGGAACGCCGTCGGCCGACGCCTCGCCGTCCGCGCCCGGCACGACGCCGCCCACCCCGCCCCCCGCGGATCCCTCGCCCGGCGCGGCGGACCTGTCGCTCGTGTCGGGCTGGTCGCTGGAGCAGAAGGTGGGCCAGGTCGTCATGGTCGGACTGCCGGTCAAGGGCCCGTTCCAGCCGACGTTCGACATGCTGCGGGACCAGAAGATCGGCGGCGTCTTCCTGGCGGGTCGCACCCAGGCAGGGCGGCAGCCCGTCAAGAACCTGGTGAACGCAGCCGTCGCGGCGTCGGACTCCCCGGTGCCGCTCTTCGTCGCCACCGACCAGGAGGGTGGCGCGGTGCAGGTGCTGCGTGGCAAGGGCTTCAGCACCATCCCGAGCGCGCTCGACCAGTCCCAGCTGTCCCCGTCGGACCTGCGCGCGCGCTCGCGGGTCTGGGGACAGGAGCTCGCCCTCGCGGGCGTGAACCTGAACCTCGCGCCCGTGATGGACCTGGTGCCGAAGCAGACGGCCGCCTCCAACCCCCCGATCGGCGTGTTCGGCCGCAACTACGGGTACACCGTGCGGTCGGTCGTGCCCCACGCGAACGCGTTCGCGGAGGGCCAGCGCGCCGCGGGTGTGGGGACGGCGATCAAGCACTTCCCGGGGCTCGGCCGGGTCACGGCGAACACCGACACCACGGCCGGCGTGACCGACACCGTGACCGGGCCGAGCAGCCCGTCGGTGAAGGTGTTCGCCGCCGGCATCAAGGACGGAACCACCATGGTCATGATGTCGTCCGCGACCTACGCGCGGATCGACCCGAAGCGCCCCGCGGTGTTCAGCCCCACCGCGGTGGGGCTGGTCCGCTCGCAAGGGTTCGGCGGCGTGATCATCTCCGACGACCTGTCCGGGGCGGTGCAGGTCCAGAACGTACCCGCCGGCCAGCGGGCCGTCCGTGCCGTCGACGCCGGGGTGGACGTGGTGCTCGCGTCCGCGAAGCCGTCCGTGGCCCCGGCCATGGTGGACGCGCTGGTCCAGGCGGCGAAGGCCGACCCGGCCTTCGCCGCCAAGATCGACG
>NZ_JBHWZO010000284.1:0-7654 GCF_042728455.1 Promicromonospora sp. NPDC060204 | reverse complement strand
GTCTAGGAGGACGGCGGCCGGTGCCGGTGGAGCGCCGGGGGCGCTCAGAACGCTCAGTTCTCGCGCTTCTCGCGGATCTTCGCCTTCTTGCCGCGCAGCTCGCGCAGGTAGTACAGCTTCGCGCGGCGGACGTCACCGCGGGTGACGACCTCGACGGACTCGATGGTCGGCGCGTGCAGCGGGAACTTGCGCTCCACGCCCACACCGAAGCTGACCTTGCGGACGGCGAAGGTCTCGCCGATGCCGCCGCCGTGGCGGGAGATGACGACGCCCTGGAACGCCTGGACGCGGGAGCGGTTGCCCTCGACGACCTTCACGTTGACCTTGACGGTGTCACCGGCACGGAAGTCCGGGATGTCGGACCGCAGCTGGGCTGCGTCGATGATGTCGAGCTTCTGCATCGTTCTCTCCGGGCCTGCCACAGGTCAGGCGCGAATCTCGTGGGCCCCGCCCCGGCCGTGCGGCCGTCAGGGTCCCGAAAGGGTGTGGATGGCGGTGCGGCTTGACCCGGTCGGGGGCGGTTGCCCGCCCCGGTCGTCCCCTGTGGCAGAGACCTGACCGGCGACGCACCAACGGCTCATTCTGCCACACGAACGCGCAAAACCGCGGCCCGAGCAGGTGTGACCCGTGGCGGCGAGACGATCAGGCCCGCGTCAGCCCGCCGCCGTCCGCCCCCGGCACCCAGCCGAGCTCAGCGAGCAGCTTCAGGTCGTGCTTGTCCAGCCCCGCGACGTCCAGGGCCTCGATCATGTCCGGCCGCCGCGCCGCCGTCCGCTCCAGCGCCTGGTCCCGGCGCCAGCGCTCGATCTTCGCGTGGTGCCCGGACAGCAGGACCTCGGGGATCTCGAGGTCCGCCCACGACGGCGGCTTCGTGTACACGGGGTACTCCAGCAGCCCCGCGGCTCCGTGCGACTCCTCGACCAGCGAGTCCGGGTTGCCGACCATGCCGGGGATCAGCCGGGCCACGGCCTCGATCATCACCAGCGAGGCCACCTCGCCGCCGTTGAGCACGTAGTCGCCGATCGACAGCTCGTGCACGGTGACCCCGGCGGACCGGTAGTGCTCGGCCACCCGCGCGTCGATGCCCTCGTAGCGCCCGCAGGCGAACACGAGCTGCTCGGCCGACGCGAGGCTCTCGGCGTGCCGCTGGGTGAACACCTCGCCCGACGGCGTGGGCACGATCAGGTGCGCGCCCTCGGTGGCGGCGCCCAGGACGTCGTCGATCGCCTGGCCCCACACGTCGGGACGCATGACCATGCCCGCTCCCCCGCCGAACGGGGTGTCGTCGACGGTGCGGTGCCGGTCGGTGGTCCAGTCGCGCAGGTCGTGCACCCGCAGGTCGAGCAGACCCCGCTGGCGCGCCTTGCCCACGAGCGACAGGTCGAGCACGGACAGGTAGTCCGGGAAGATCGAGACGACGTCCACGCGCACGTCAGCCGTCCTCGCCCTCGACGACGTCGACGTCGGCGTCATCGCCGTCATCGGCACGGTCGACGACGGCGGCGTCCGCGTCGCGGGCCAGCAGACCGCCGGGCGGGGTGAGCACCACGCGTCCGCCGGGGACGTCGACCACCGGCACGATGGCCAGGACGAACGGCACCAGGGTGCGGGCCGTGCCGCCGTCGGGCAGGGTCTCCTCGATGAGCAGCGCCTCGTGGGCCGGCTGGTACTCCAGCGTGACGACCTTGCCGACCACGGTGCCGTCGGCGAGCTCGACCCGCAGGCCCGCGAGCTCGTGGGGGTACCAGGCGTCCTCCTCGTCGGAGGCGTCCGCCTCGACGACGAGCTCGGTGCCGCGCAGCTCCTCGGCCGTGTTCCGGTCGGCGATCTCGGCGAACGTGACCAGCCACCGCCCCTGGTGCTCGCGCGCCCGCGTCACCGTCAGCGGACCGGCGTCCGCCGGGACGGTCTCGAGCCGCTCGCCGATCGCGAGCCGGGTCTCCGGATCGTCCGTGCGCAGGTCGAGGGCCACCTCGCCCTTGAGCCCGTGCGCCTTGCCGACGCGAGCCACGGTCAGCTGCATGTCACTCCTCGGGGATGGAACAAGAAGATGGAGCAAAGAGCGAGGCCCGGTCCGCGTTCGGACCGGGCCTCGTCGTCGTGCTGGATGCCGATGGTTCAGCGCCGGTCGACGTCCACGACGTCGACCCGCACCGGGCCCTCGGTGGCGAGCGCACCGATCACGGTGCGCAGGGCGCGCGCCGTGCGACCACCACGGCCGATGACTCGGCCGAGGTCGTCAGGGTGCACGCGGACCTCAAGGAGGTCACCACGGCGGAGCGTCTTCGCGGACACGCGGACGTCGTCCGGGTTGTCCACGATGCCGCGCACCAGGTGCTCGAGGGCCTCCGAGAGCATCAGGCCTCGTCGCCCTCGGCCGGCGCAGCCGGAGCCTCGGCGGCAGCGGCAGCAGCCTTCTCGGCAGCCTTGGCCTTGGCCTTCTCGGCGTCAGCGTTCACGGCCTCGATGGCGGAGGCGGCGTCGGCCTTCTCGCCCTTGACGCGCAGGGTGCCCTCGGCGCCCGGCAGGCCCTTGAACTTCTGCCAGTCACCGGTCACCTTGAGCAGAGCGGCGACCTGCTCGGTCGGCTGCGCGCCGACACCGAGCCAGTACTGTGCGCGCTCCGACTTGATCTCGATGAGCGACGGCTCCTCGGTCGGGTGGTACTTGCCGATCTCCTCGATCACGCGACCGTCGCGCTTGGTGCGCGAGTCGGCGATGACGACACGGTAGTACGGGGCCCGGATCTTGCCGAGGCGCTTGAGACGAATCTTGACAGCCACGAAGTGGTCTCTCCTGGTTCTGATGGGATGGTCCGAGCACCGCGACGTGGGGTGAAGCAGTGTGTGGGACCGGGACACGGCCTGACCAGGTGAGAGGGGTCTGGGCACGCCGAGTACGTGGATATTGTGCCAGACGGCGCGCGGCCCCACCAACCACGTGTGCGTCACACGGGCGCGGTCAGCGGGTGGTCGGGTAGACGGTGCCGCGCAGCACGACGGCGCTGGGGTGCCGGAGCACCTCGATGTCCTCGCGCGGGTCCGCCGGGTAGACGACGAGGTCCGCGCTGGACCCCTCCACCACGGCCCCGAAGCCCAGGTAGTCCCGGGCGCGCCAGGACGCCATCGCCACGACCTCCGCCGCGGGGATGCCCGCCGCGACCAGCTCGGCGCACTCGTCGGCGATGCGGCCGTGCGAGATGGTCCCGCCGGCGTCGGTGCCGACCAGGAGCTGGACGCCGGCCTCGTGCAGGTCGCGGACCTGCTGGTACCGGCGCGCGTACATGGCCCGCATCCGCTCCGCGTAGAGCGGGTACTTGCCGTCGGCCTGCGCCGCGATGCTCTCGAACTGCCCGATCTGCAGCAGCGTGGGCGTGACCGCGATCCCCCGCCGGGCGGCCTCCGCCATGTGCTCGGCCGTCATGCCGGTGCCGTGCTCGATGCAGTCCACCCCGGCCGCGAGCAGCCCGTCGATCGTATCCTCGCCGAAGGCGTGCACGGTCACCCGGGCCGCCTCGGCGTGCGCCACGGCGACGGCCTGGCGCAGCACGTCGTCGGGCCACAGTGGCCGCAGGTCGCCGTCGGCTCCCAGCGTGCGGTCGATCCAGTCGCCGACGAGCTTGACCCAGCCGTCACCGCGCCGGGCCTGCGTGCGCACCTCGTCCGGGAGCAGCTCCGGGGACTCCAGCTCCAGCCCGAAGTTGCGCAGGTAGCGCTTGGGCCGCGCCAGGTGCATGCCCGCCCGCAGCAGGTGCGGCAGGTCGCCGCGCTGGTGCACCCACGCGGTGTCCAGGGGCGAGCCGGCGTCCCGGATCAGCAGCACGCCGGAGTCGCGGTCCGCCACCGCCTGCTTCTCGGCCTCCTCCGGGGAGACCGCGCCCTCGGCCGCGAGCCCGATGTGGCAGTGCACGTCGACCAGGCCGGGCAGCGCCCAGCCCTCCAGCACCCGCATGTTGGTGCCCTGCGCCGACGGCCGGGTGAGGCTGACACGGCCGCCGCGGACCCACAGCTCCTCGGCCTCACGGTCGTCACCGAGCAGGATGCGCCCGCGGATCGCCGCGGTCGGACCTTCCAGCGCAGACATGCGGCTCCTTCGCTCTCCCCGTCACCCTGTGGACCTGTCCCCTGCCACGCCTCGGACACCCGGCCCGCCCCGGCGTCGTCGCCGGCCTGCCCCTGCCGGCACCAGCCGGCGGCACCGCGTCCGGCCACCGGCCGGACCTCGCCTCACCGACCCAGGAACTTCTCCAGGCCTGGCGGCAGCTCGATGTCGTTCAGGTCCGGCGCCTTGTCGCTCGGCTTCGAGCCCATCCCGAAGGCCGACCCGGCGGGCGCGGCCGGCGTGGTGGCCGGGCCGCCGCCGAGGGCGCGCTGCATGGCGTCCTTCTCCTGCTGGGCGCGCTTGGCGGGGTTCCCGGACTTGCCCTTCTTGCCCTTCTTGGGCGGCGGCGTCTTGCCGCGCGACTTCTTGCCCATGCCCATGCCGGGGCCGCCGGGCATGGCGGGCATCCCGCCGGGGCCCATGCCGCCGCCCTTGGCCATCTGCTTCATCATCTTCTGGGCGTTGTCGAACCGCTCCAGGAGCTGGTTGATGGCCGTGGTCGTGGTGCCGGCACCCTTGGCGATGCGGGCGCGCCGCGAGCCGTTGATGATCTTCGGGTTGTCGCGCTCCGCCGGCGTCATCGAGTGGATGATCGCCTCGATGCGGCCCACCTCGCGCTCGTCGAACTGGTCGAGCTGGTCGCGCATCTGGGCCATGCCCGGCAGCATGCCGAGCATCTTCTTCATCGAGCCCATGTTCTTCAGCTGCTGCATCTGCACCAGGAAGTCCGCGAGCGTGAAGTCCTGGCCGCTGGCGAGCTTGCCCGCCATCTTCTCGGCCTGCTCGGCGTCGAACGTCTTCTCGGCCTGCTCGATCAGGGTGAGCACGTCACCCATGTCGAGGATGCGGCTGGCCATGCGGTCGGGGTGGAAGACCTCGAAGTCCGTCAGCTTCTCGCCGGTGGACGCGAACATGATGGGCCGGCCGGTCACCTTGGCGACCGAGAGGGCGGCGCCACCGCGGGCGTCGCCGTCCAGCTTCGAGAGCACGACGCCGGTGAAGTCCACGCCGTCGGCGAAGGCCTTGGCGGTGTTCACCGCGTCCTGGCCGATCATCGCGTCGATGACGAACAGGACCTCGTCCGGGTTCACCGCGGCGCGGATGTCCGCGGCCTGCTTCATCAGCACCTCGTCGATGCCGAGGCGGCCCGCGGTGTCCACGATCACGACGTCGTGCTGGCGCTCCTTGGCGTACGCGACGCCGTCCCGCGCGACGCCGACCGGGTCGCCGATCAGGGGCGCGTCGGCCGCCGGGTCGTCGGCCTCCGAGGTGTTGCCCGGGTGCGGCGCGAACACCGGCACGCCGGCGCGCTCGGCCACCACGGACAGCTGGGTCACGGCGTTGGGGCGCTGCAGGTCGGCGGCGACCAGCAGGGGCGTGTGACCCTGGCCCTTGAGCGCGTGCGCGAGCTTGCCCGCCAGCGTGGTCTTACCGGCACCCTGCAGACCCGCGAGCATGATCACCGTGGGCGGCGTCTTGGCCAGCGTCAGCGGGCGCGTGGCCCCGCCGAGGATGTCGACGAGCTCCTCGTTGACGATCTTGACGACCTGCTGGGCGGGGTTCAGCGCACCGGAGACCTCGGACGACAGCGCGCGCTCGCGCACGGCGGCGGTGAACTCGCGCACCACGGGCACCGCGACGTCCGCGTCGAGCAGGGCGCGGCGGATCTCCCGCACGGTCGCGTCGATGTCCGCCTCGGAGAGACGGCCCCGCGTGCGCAGGTTCTTGAACGTCGAGGTAAGCCGGTCGGACAGGGAGTTGAACACGGACACAGCCTAATGGAGTCCTGTCGTCAGGGGTTCATCCGGGGAGCAGGGCCCGGGCCCGCGCGGTGAGCCCGTCCACGAGCTGGGAGCGCCACCCCGTCCACGCCTTCGGCCCCAGGGAAGTGGTGTCCGCCTCGGTCAGGGAGCGCAGCACGTCGAGCAGGTCGCGCCGGTGGTCCACGGCCTCCAGCAGGGTGGTGAGCGTGGCGGGGTCGTCGGGGTCGGCGCGGGTGGCCAGGTCGGCGAGGGTGAGGTGGTGGCGCACGAGCCGCGTGACGTCGTCGACCACGTCGGGGGCGAAGCCGGCGCGGGTCAGGATGCCCGGGACCAACCGCGCGCCCTCCACGGAGTGGTCGGCCGCGCCGCGCACCTTGCCGATGTCGTGCAGGAGCGCGGCCAGCAGCAGGAGGTCGCCGGAGCGCTGCCCCGCGACGGTCGAGGGGTCGGGCAGCCGGCGCCGCAGGCGGGCCGCCACGGCGGCCGTCTCGACGAGGTGCCGGTCCACGGTGTGCCGGTGGATCGCGGCGCGCTGGGGCCGGTTGCGCACGTCGGCCCACTCGGGGATCCAGGAGGTGACGACCCCGGCGAGGTCGAGCGCCTCCCAGACCGGCACCTGGGCCTGCCCGGCGGCGAGCAGCGCGAGCAGGCTCTCGCGCGCGGCCGGGGGCCAGGGTTCGGGCAGGGGCGGCGACTTCTCCAGGCTCCGGATCGTCACCGGGGACAGCACGAGCCCGGTCCGCGCGGCGGTCGCCGCGGCGCGCAGGGGCAGCAGCGGGTCCGACGCCGGCCGGGTGCCGACGCCGAGCACGAGCTCGCCGTCGTGCTCGACCAGGCCGTCGCCCACGGAGCGCAGGCGGGGCGGCGTGCGCCGGCCGCGGACCATGATCGGCTTGCCCACGCCCACCGGCCGGGACAGCGCCTGGCGGGCGTGGCGGATGGTGGTGTCGAGCGCGTAGGAGATCACGCGGCCCGACTCGGCGAGGCTCGCCAGCAGCTCGTCGCCGTCGTCGTACCCGGTGCGTTCGGCGACGTCCTCGAGGTCGGCGAGCAGCAGGCGGCTGCTGCGCCGCCTGGTGACCACCTGGAGCGTGTCGCGCACGTCGAGCAGGTGCGTGTAGGCGGTGTCCACCGCCCCGTGGGGGCGGTCGGTGAGCCAGGTCGCGGCCAGCGCGGAGAGCAGCACGGCGTCCCGCATGCCGCCGCGGGCCTCCTTGAGGTCCGGCTCGATGAGGTAGGCGAGCTCGCCCGCCCGCTGCGCGCGGTCGCGCGTGGACGAGATGAGCTCGGGCAGGCGGCGCCGCGCCGCGGCGCGCCAGTCGGTCAGCACGGCGGACGCCGCCCGGTGCACGACGACGGCGTCGCCGGCCACCGCGCGCACGCTCAGCCAGCCGATCACCGCCGGGAGGTCGCTCGCCGCGACCTGCCGGGACTGGCTCAGGGAGCGCACGGCGTGGTCGATGTCCACGCCCGAGTCCCACAGGGGGTACCAGAGCTTCTCGGCCACCCGCTGCAGCTCGTCGGGGCCGTGGGTGCGGCCGTCGTGCACGAGCACGAGGTCGAGGTCGCTCAGCGGGCCGAGCTCGCCGCGGCCCAGGCTGCCGACGGCCGCCAGGGCGATGCCCGACGGGTCGACGTCCTCGGTCGCCGCGGCGAACAGGTCCCCGAGGCGTTCGGTGACCCGCTGCCCGACGGCGGACCGCCGGGCCAGGCCGGACCGGCCGGGACCGGTGAGGCCCGTGGCGATGGTGAGGAGCTCGTCGCGGAGGCCCCGCACCCCGACCGGGGGG
>NZ_JBHWZO010000283.1:0-7667 GCF_042728455.1 Promicromonospora sp. NPDC060204 | reverse complement strand
CTCTGGATCCGTCCAGAGCGAAGAAACCCGGGCCTCAAAGGTGAGCGGGACAGAGGGTGAGTGAGTCAGAGGGTGAGCGGGCCGAGGGTGAGCGGGCCGAGCCCGAGGCGGCTCAGAGGCCGTAGGACTCCAGGAAGCGGAGCCACACCTCGCTGACCGTCGGGTACGCGGGCACCGCGTGCCACAGGCGGTCCAGCGGCACCTCGCCGACGACGGCGATCGTCGCGGCGTGCAGCATCTCGCCGGCGTCCGGCCCCACGAACGTGGCGCCCACCAGGACCCGGCGCTGCGTGTCGACCAGCACCTGGGCCCGGCCGGTGTAGTTCGGGCCGTCCACGCTCGCCCCGGACACCCAGGACAGGTCGTACGACACGGCCTCGACCGGGATCCCGGCGGCCCGCGCCTCGCGCTCCGTCGGCCCCACCCAGCCGACCTGCGGGTGGGTGAACACCACCTGGACGCGCGCGCCGTGGTCGGCGGTCGCGGCGTACCGCGACCACGGCTTGCCCTCCTGCCCGACGGCGGGCTCCGGGTCGCCGCTCGTCGGGGACCGGTCGCCGGACTCCGTGCCGTACCGCGCCGCGACCACGTCGCCGACGATGCGGCCCTGGTACTTGCCCTGGTGCGTGGTCGGTGCCCGCCCCGTCACGTCGCCGCACGCGTACAGCCAGCCGCCGGGCACGCCGACCACCTCGAGCGACTCGTTGACCACCAGCGCCCCGCCGCGACCCAGGCTTGACTTGTCCAGGCCCACGCTCTCCACGTTCAGGTCGGTCGTGCGCGGCACGCGCCCCGTCGCGACCAGGATCTCGGCGGCGGTGATCGTCGCGCCGTCGGACAGGGTGACCGTCACCGGACCGGCGGGCTCGTTGTCGCTGCCGGTGCCCGGCCGCTCGACCGAGGCGATGCCGACACCGGTCCGGACGTCGACGCCGATCGCGCGCAGCGACTCGCCGACCATCTCGCCCGCGAACGGCTCGGCGTTCGACAGCAGGCCGCCCCGGGCCAGCAGCGTCACCTGTGCGCCGAGGTCCGAGTACGCGTTCGCCATCTCGACGCCCACCACCCCGCCGCCGATCACGACCAGCGACTCGGGGATCGCCTCGGCGCCCGTCGCCTCCCGGCTCGACCACGGCGCGGCGGCCGCCAGCCCCGGGGTGTCGGGCAGGACGGGCACGCTGCCGGTCGACGCGATCACCGCGTGCCGGGCCCGCAGGAGCCTCGTCACCGGGACCTCGCCGGTCTCGGCCTCCCCGAGCCCCCCGCCGACGTCGGAGTCGTCGCCCTCGCCGCCGCTGCCGGCCGCGTCGCCGGACCCGCCGCCGGCCGGCGCGCGCGGCACCGTGACCTCCACCAGCTTCTCGCCGGCCAGGCGGCCGTGCCCGCGCACGAGCGTCATGCCCGCACCCTCGACCCACGAGACCTGCCCGGAGTCGTCCCAGTCGTAGGTGATCTCGGTGCGCCGCGCCAGCACGGCGGCGACGTCGGGCGCCCCCGGGTCGGCCAGGCCGGGCGTGTCGCGCGCCAGGGCGCGCACGGTGCCCGCGCGCAGCAGCACCTTGGACGGCATGCAGGCCCAGTACGAGCACTCGCCGCCCACGAGCTCGGACTCGACCAGGGCGACGGACAGGCCGGTGCGGGAGGCGCGGTCCGCCGCGTTCTCGCCCACGGGCCCGCCGCCGATCACGATGACGTCGTAGGTCTCGTCCGCCTGCTCACCGGGTGTCTCGGGTGCGTTGTTCATGTCGTCATCCTGGACCGAACCCGCACCCCGGTCTATCGGACGGGTCCGGACGGCCCCGGCGTGTCCCGCACCAGCACGACCGCGGCGGAGAGCTTCTGGCCGAAGACGTCGAGGGCGTCGGCCGCGAGGTCCAGCACCAGCGCGTCCAGGTGCGCGGGAGCCTCCGGGGCGTCCAGGTCGCCCATGTGGCCGTAGACGGTCAGCGTGAGCAGGCCCCAGAGCCGCGCGGAGCACAGGTTCATCGCGTGCAGCAGCCCGAGCGGCACGTCCGGCGGGTAACCCGGGATCCCGCGCATCACCTCGCGGGCGGCCCGCAGGTGGGGCACGAGCGCGGGCAGGAGCTCGTCGTCGGGGATCACGCGGCAGCCCGCCCGCCACCACGCCAGAGCGATCGGCGCGAACACGGCGCCCACCCGGTCCAGCGCCATCAGCGGCGCGTGCCGGGGTTCCCCGGGCGTGTCCTCGCCCGGGAGGGAGATCCGCATCCGCCCCGACATCAGCAGGTCGTACTCGTTGCGGTGCGCGAGGCACCAGCGGAACAGCGCGTCGATCACGGCGTGGCACTCCGCGCTCGGGTCGTCCGCGGGCTGCCGCGCCCCGGCCGTCTCCACGTACGCCAGGAGCTCGTCGACGACGTCCTGGTGGGTGGCGTGTAGCAGGCCGGGACGACCGTCGAAGTACCGGTACAGCCCGGGCGCCGCGATCCCGACGTCCTTCGCCACGGCCTGCATCGTGACGCCGTCCGGGCCGTGCTCGTCCAGCAGGCGGCGCGCCGAGCGCAGCGCCTCCGTAAGCAGCTCGCGGCGCAGCCGGGCCCGGCGGCCCGTGCCGCCCCGGGCGGTCGTGCGCGCCTGGTCGGCCGGATGGGCCCCGGCGAGGAACGGCTCGGGTGCGGCGGGCTCGGAGGCGGCGGGCTCCGAGGCGGGCGGCTCCGACGTCGTAGGCCCGGAACCGGGCTCGAACACGGGCTCCAGGACGGCGGCGGGGCTGGGTGTCAGGCCGAAGAGCGCGAGGTTCCGGGCGTTCAGGTCGTCGAGCAGGGCCGTGATGTAGTCGCGCCGGACCGGACCGTCGGGCTCGGTGACGTGCCCGTACGCCGTCATGCACAACAGGCCGAAGGTGCGCTGCCACGCGACGCGGACGGCGGCGACCAGACCCAGCGGCACGTCCCGGGGCGCGTCCGGGAACACGGCGAGCAGCGCGTCGCGGCGGGCGCCCAGGTCCGCCGCGAGCTCCGGGACGACCGGCTCGTCGAACCGGACCGCGCCGTCGGCCCACTGGGCGACGACCGGCGGGAACGCGAGCGCCGCCACCTCGTAGAACGTGCCGCCGCCGGACTCCCCGCCGACCGGTGCGCCGTCCTCGACCAGGCGCAGGCCGGCACCGAGCAGCAGGTCGAACTCGTGGGGGTGCGCCACGCTCCACGCGAACATCGCGTTCGTCAGCGCCTGTACCGCGGCGGCGCGGTCACCGGCCGGCTGCCGGGCGATCGCCGCGCGGACGTGCGCGACCAGCTCGTCGAGCACGTCGCGGTACGTCACCCGGAGCAGGTCGGCGCGGCTCGGGAAGTACCGGTAGAGGCCTGGCCCCGCGATCCCGATCTCCCGGCTGACGGCCAGCATCGTCACGCTCTCGAGCCCGCCGTCGGCGAGCAGGCGGCGCGCCACGACGATCGAGCTGCTCAGGAGCTCCTGCCGTCGACGTCGCCGGGGCGTGGTCTCTGCGGTGCTGCTCACGGGGCGTACTTGGTCTCCGGTGGGGGCCGACGATGCGGCACCCAGTCTCCCATGCCCGGCCCGCTCCAGGCATCACCTGGTAGCCGAACGTAGGGTTGGTCGCCCCATCACGCCTCTTGCTGCGACCAACCCTACGTTCGGCTCCTCCTCAGGCCGCGAGCGCGGCCCGCGAGCGCAGCTCGCGGAGGGTGCGTCAGGCCAGGCCCGCTCGGCGGAGGGCGTCCGCCATCGCGGTGTCGGCCGGGGCCGGGCGGCCGCGGCCACCCTGTCCGCCCTGACCGCCCTGCCCGCGCTGTCCCTGGCCACGGCCCTGTCCGCCCCGGCCGCGGCCCTCGCCGCCGCCCGGACGGCCGCCACGCTGGCCGTCGCCCTGGCCGCCGGCCCCGCCGGAGCGGGAGCCGCCCGAGGTGCGGCCGCCGGGGGCCGCCCCGATCTCGTCGTCCAGGCGCAGGGTCAGCGAGACCCGCTTGCGCTGCAGGTCGACGTCCATGACCTTCACCTTGACGATGTCGCCCGACTTCACGACCTCGCGCGGGTCGCTGACGAAGTTCTTGGACATGGCCGAGACGTGCACGAGCCCGTCCTGGTGCACGCCGACGTCGACGAACGCGCCGAACGCCGCGACGTTGGTGACCTGGCCCTCCAGCACCATGCCGGGCACCAGGTCGCCCAGTGTCTCGACGCCGTCGGCGAAGGACGCCGTGGTGAACGCCGGACGCGGGTCGCGGCCGGGCTTCTCCAGCTCGGCGAAGATGTCGGTCACGGTGGGCAGACCGAAGGTCTCGTCCACGAACTGGGTGGGCTTCAGCGTTCGCAGGGCGCCGCGATTGCCGACGAGGGCCTGCACGTCCGCGCCCGACGCCGTCACGATGCGCCGCGCCAGCGGGTACGCCTCGGGGTGCACCGACGACGCGTCCAGCGGCTCGGCGCCGCCCGAGACCTTGAGGAAGCCCGCGCACTGCTCGAAGGCCTTGGGGCCCAGCCGCGGCACGTTCTTGAGCGCCGCCCGCGACCCGTACGGGCCGTTCGCGTCGCGGTGGGCCACGATGTTCTCGGCGAGCGTCGCGGTGATGCCCGAGACGCGCGAGAGCAGCGGCACCGACGCGGTGTTCAGGTCCACGCCCACGCCGTTCACGCAGTCCTCCACCACGGCGTCCAGCGACCGCGACAGCTTGGTCTCGGTGATGTCGTGCTGGTACTGGCCCACGCCGATCGACTTGGGGTCGATCTTCACGAGCTCGGCGAGCGGGTCCTGCAGGCGGCGCGCGATCGAGACGGCGCCCCGGATGGACACGTCGAGGTCGGGCAGCTCCGCGCTCGCGTAGGCGGACGCCGAGTACACGGACGCGCCCGCCTCGGACACGACGGCCTTGGTCAGGCCGAGCTCCGGCACCTTCTTCATGAGGTCGGCGGCCAGCCGCTCGGTCTCCCGCGACGCCGTGCCGTTGCCGATCGCCACCAGGTCCACCTTGTGCTTCTGGGCCAGCCGGGCCAGCACGGCCAGCGACTCGTCCCAGCGGTTGGCGGGCTGGTGCGGGTAGATCGTCGCGTGCTCCACGACCTTGCCCGTGGCGTCCACGACGGCGACCTTGACGCCGGTGCGCAGGCCCGGGTCGAGACCCATGGTGGCCCGCGTGCCGGCGGGGGCGGCGAGCAGGAGGTCGCGCAGGTTGGCGGCGAACACGCGCACGGCCTCGTCCTCCGCCTCGGAGCGCAGCCGCAGCCGCACGTCGATGCCGAGGTGCACCAGGATCTTGGTACGCCAGGCCCAGCGGACGGTGTCGGCCAGCCAGCGGTCGGCCGGGCGACCCTGGTTGGTGATGTCGAACTGGTGGGCGATCGTGGCCTCGTACGACGTCGGCACGCCGGCCTCGATGCCCTCCTCCGGCTCGATCGTCAGGTCCAGCACGTCCTCCTTCTCGCCCCGGAAGAGGGCGAGCACGCGGTGGGACGGCAGGCTGGACAGGGCCTCGGCGAACTCGAAGTAGTCCGAGAACTTCGCGCCCTTCTCCTGCGCCCCGTCGCGGACGGCGGACAGCATGCGCCCGCGCTTCCACAGCCGCTCGCGCAGGGTGCCGATCAGGTCGGCGTCCTCCCCCATGCGCTCCACGAGGATCGCCCGGGCGCCGTCGAGCGCCGCGGCCGCGTCGGCCACACCCTTGTCGGCGTCGACGTACGGGCCGGCGGCCTCCGTCGGGTCGAGCGACGGGTCGCCGAGCAGCGCCACGGCGAGCGGCTCCAGCCCGGCCTCGCGCGCGATCTGCGCCTTGGTGCGCCGCTTGGGCTTGTACGGGAGGTAGATGTCCTCCAGACGCGACTTGGTCTCCGCCGCCAGGATCTGGGCCCGCAGCTCGTCCGTGAGCTTGCCCTGCTCCTGCACCGACGCCAGGATCGCCGCGCGCCGCTCCTCGAGCTCGCGCAGGTACCGCAGCCGCTCCTCGAGGGTGCGCAGCTGCGCGTCGTCGAGGGTGCCCGTCACCTCCTTGCGGTACCGGGCGATGAACGGCACGGTCGCGCCGCCGTCGAGCAGGTCGACCGCCGCGGTCACCTGCCCCTCCCGAACGCCCAGCTCCTCAGCGATGCGCTGGTTGATGCTTGCCAACGTCCACTACCTCACTTCAGGGGGTCGAACCCACCGGGATGGTCGGGAGTGATTGTGCCCGCCGCCACTGACATCTGTCGCATCCGCCCACGCGTGTCAGACGTACAGGTCACCCGGGTGACCTGTACGTCTGACACGAGGCGTGGTGCAAGCACGGGACGCGTCACGACACATCCGGAGCAGGACCCCGCCCGTCCACGCGGGGCCACCGACCTGGAGGAAACCGTGCAGCGTCGCGATCCGTCCGCGCATCCCGCCACCCACCGTCGCGCGCCCCGCACCGGTCGCCGTGCGACGACCTCGACGGCGGTCGTCACCGCCGCCGTCCTCACCCTGACCGCCTGCGGACCCGCGGCGGACGAGGGCCTGGAGCGGTCGGACGCGGCACGGGTCACCGTCACGGTCGCCGACGCCCCCGCGAGCGCCGACGCCGTCGTCGCGACCGAGGAGCTGGGCCTGCTCGCCCTGCGCGCGACCGCCTCGCCGAAGGACAACGCCCTGGTCTCCCCGGCGTCCCTCTCCTTCGCGCTGGCGCTGCTCGCCGAGGGTGCGCGCGGCGAGACGGCGACGGCCCTGGACGCCGCGCTCGGCGCCTCGGGCGAGGACCGCACCGCGGCCTACAACGCGCTGACGGCCGAGCTCGCGAAGCACGACGGCGACCCCGGCGTCGCGCAGGACGACGACCTCCCCGACCGCCCGGTGCTGCACCTGGCGAACCAGGCCGTGCTCGACGACCAGCTCGCCGTCGAGCCGGCCTACCTGGACGCGCTCGCCTCGGCGTTCGACGCCGGGGTGCAGCGCACCGACCTGGGTACCAGCACAGGCAAGAGGGTCCTGGACGCCTGGGTGAACCACCACACGGGCGGACTGATCAACGAGTCGGCGATCCAGCCCGACCCGATGCTGCGCCTGGTGCTGCAGAACGCGATCCTGCTCGCGGCCCGCTGGGACACGCCGTTCCAGGAGCACGCCACGCGGGACGAGGACTTCACCGGCCCCGAGGGCACCGGGCCCGTCGAGATGCTGCACGGCACCGAGTCCTGGGGGTACGCCGAGCACGACGGCTGGGCCGCCGTCCGACTCCCCTACGGCGAGGCGTTCCACTCGGACGTGCTGCTGCCGCCGGAGGGCACCGACCCCGCGGACGTCGCGCCCGGCACGCTGACCGCCCTCACCACCGCCCTGGACGACGCGGCGCCCCGGCTCGTCGAGCTCGCCATGCCCACGCTGGAGCTCGAACCGCCGACGCTGGACCTGGCCCCGGCCCTGGACGCGGCCGGCGTCGGCGGGCTGTACGACGCCCCGGACCTCACCGGGATCAGCACCGCCGAGCCGCTCCGGGTGAGCCAGGCGATGCAGCAGGCCTACCTGCGCCTGGACGAGGACGGGACGGTCGCGGCCGCCGTCACCGAGATCGGTGTCGCGACGAGCGGCGCCCCGGCGGGCGGGCCCGCCGTCCGCATGACCGTGGACCGGCCCTACCTGCTGCGGATCGCCCACACAGAAACCCACCTCCCCCTGTTCCTGGCCGCGGTGCGCAGCCCGCGGCACTGAGCCGGGAGCACGGCGGCGCGCCGGGGTGAGG
>NZ_JBHWZO010000282.1:0-7697 GCF_042728455.1 Promicromonospora sp. NPDC060204 | reverse complement strand
GGGCCGCCTCGCGGCGGCCCGGCACCCGGGCGGATCTGGGTCAGAAGCCTTCGATGCCCTGGGCGCGGGCGAGCTGGGCGAACTGGTCCTGGGTCTGCTGGGCGACCTGCTCGGGCGTGGTGGCGCCCTGGATCATGTCGGCCAGGTAGATGTACAGGTCGGGGTTCGCCACGGCAAGCGCCTGCATGGACCCGACGGACTCGCCGAGGGACGCGTGCACGTCGAGGAGCGCCTGCGGCACGGTGTCCGGCGTCGGCACCGAGTCCTGCAGCGAGATGGTGTCGCGGTCCGCGACGAAGTCGGCGTACCCGTCGCCGAGCCAGTACGCGAGGAGCTGGCGTGCCGCGGCCTCGCGGTCGGCGTCCCCGGTGCGGAACGCGACGAGCGCGTTCGACTGGTCGGGGATGAACGTGCCGACGTTGCCCGTGGGCGAGATCGGGAAGAAGCCGATCTTCTCGTCGAGCTCGGCCTGGTCCGCCTTGGCCTGGAGCTGCCCGAAGAACGAGTTCACCTGGACCGCCATCGCGGCGTCCCCGGCGAGCAGGGCGTCCGCCTGGTCCTCGAACGTCGCAGTCTTGATGTCCTCGTTGAACAGGCCCTCGTCGATCAGGCCCTGGTACGTCTCGATCGCCCCGAGGATCTCCGGGTCGGTGAACTTCTCCTCGCCGGTGTTCACGCGGTCCCACAGGCCGTCGCGGGCGGCGTCGGCGAGCTGCACCTGGACCCACCACTGCGTGGCCCAGCGGTCGCCGGCCATCTCGAAGAACGGCGTCTGCCCGTCGGACTTCAGCGTCCGGGCGGTCTCCACGAAGGCGTCCCAGTCGGCGGGCGGCTCGGTGATGCCGTGCTCCGCGAACACCTCCTTGTTGTAGTAGACGCCCTCGACGGCGGGGCTCGTGACCAGGGCCGCGTAGCGGGTGTCGTCGAGGACGCCCGTCATGTCGGCGAGCCCGTCGGTGTACGCGTCCACGAACGGCGCGCCGTCGAGCGGCTGCAGGTTGGTCGGGGCGTTGAGCGCGGTCAGCATCGAGCCGGTCGGCTGCCAGAACGCCAGGTCGGGCAGGTCGCCCGTGGCGACCTTGGTCTGCACGCCCTGCTCGTACGGGTCGGGGATGGTGACGACCTCCACCTCGGCCCCGGTCAGCTCCTCGAACCCGGCGACGACGGCGTCGGGTGCGGTGTTCGAGTTCTGCGCGGCCCAGATGGTGAGCTTCGTGCCGGTCAGGTCGGTGTCCTGGGCGGGCCACTCCGCCGCCCCCGCCTCGGGGGCCTCGCCGCCGGTGCCCGCGGTCGGGTCGCTGCACCCGGTCGCGAGGAGGCCGACGGCGACGACCGCCGTCGTGATGGTCAGATACCTCTTCATATCGACTCCTTGGATGGTCGCAGTCTTCGCCGACTGCGGGTCGAGCGGGGCCGCCCGGCGGCCCCGGTGATCATGCGAGGCCGGTGTGCCGGACCCTCAGGACGCGGGCCTGCGGCCCGGACGGGATGCGCAGGTGGACGGGTCCGTCCGCCGCGCGCGTGACGTGCCACCCGTCGTCGGGCGGCCCGTAGGCGATGTCGACGCCGCCCGCGGGCAGGTCGAGGTCGAGCTCGGTGGCCTCGGCCCCGCGCCACCAGACGACGACGAGCGACTCGTCGGCGCCGCGCAGCCCGGCCGCCACCAGCGGCGCGCTCCAGGCGGGCAGGCCCAGCGGCCAGAACGGCACCGACCCGGTCAGCCGCTCCGCCCACTCCTTGGCCAGGTCCACGCCGCCGACGACGAGCGCCGCCTGCTCGGGCGTCATCTCGTGCAGCCGACCGGACAGGTAGAGCCGGCCGGTGAGCCCCGTGCACAGCGTGAAGACGATCTCCTCGTCGGTCATGTCCGGCTGCGGGTAGGCCCAGTTCGCGGCCTGCTCGGGCACGATCCCGACCAGCGCGCCCGCCGCGATCGGCGGGTAGAGCAGCGGGTTCTGCTGGTCCGACGTCGACTGCAGGTCGAGGCGGGACAGCAGCGCGTAGTCGGCGCGCATGGCGCCCGAGGCGCAGTTCTCGATCACCAGGTCGGGGTGCCGCGCCAGCACGCCGTCGATCCAGTCGAGGTGCGCCCGATTCTGCTGAAGCAGGCCGTCGCCCGGGCTGTCGGCGTCCAGGTCGGTGCCCGCGCCGGGGGTGACGTTGTAGTCGAGCTTGAAGTAGCCGACGCCGAAGTCCTCGACCAGGCGGTCGACCACCTCGTCCAGGTGCTTGACGACGTCGCGGTGCCGCAGGTCGAGCAGGTGCCGGCCGTGCTCGGTGATCCGCACGCCGCCCCGCTGCAGGAACGCCTCGTCCGGTAGCCGCTCCGCGAGCGGGCTGCGGACGCCCACCACCTCGGGCTCCAGCCAGAGCCCCGGCACCATGCCGCCCGCGCGGATGGCGTCGACCACCGTGCGCAGCCCGCCGTCGGGGAACCGCGAGGCCGACGGCTCCCACAGGCCCACCGAGTCCCACCAGTCGCCGCCGTCGTCGTACCACCCGGCGTCGATGCAGAAGAGCTCCGCCCCGGTACGGGCCGCGGCGTCGACCAGCGGCAGGAGCTTGGCCGTGGTCGGGTCGCCCATGAGGGTGTTCATGTAGTCGTTGAAGACGACGGCGGGGCGGCGCGGGTTGCGGCGCAGCGCGCGGCGGTGCCGCGTCATCTCCGCGAGCGCGTCCTGCCAGTCCCCCGCGGCCGCGAGGGAGACCTGCACCGACTCGAAGGACTCGCCGGGCGCGAGCACCCGGGTCCAGGCATGGTCGTCGTCGGTGGGGCCGAACAGGCCCAGGACCAGCACCTCTTCGTCGGCGGTGTCGAGGCGGACGCCGAGCTCGGCACGCCAGGCGCCGTTGTGCTCGACCTGCCAGGCGAGCGCGGGACCGTCCTCCGCCCGGAGCACGCCGGTCGGGTTCCGGGTCCCTGAGGACCACGTGCCGGTGCTGACCAGGCTGCGGGACCCGCGCGCGTCCTGGTGCTGGTGCGCGGGGAGGTCCAGCCCGACGAGCCCGTCCTGGCCGGAGAGCCGGGTCCACGCCCAGCGGTTCTCCCCCACCCACTCGCTGTGGCCCTCCAGGGACAGCGTGCCCGCGACCGGGACCGCGCCCACGGGACGGCCGATCACCAGCGAGGACACGGCCTGGAGCGCGACGGGTTCGGCCCCGTCGTTGCGCACGGTGGTCCAGGACCGGAGCGAGGCCCCGTCGACGCGGACCCGCAGGTGGGAGGTCACGTGCAGGCCGGTGACGGCGTCACTCTGGAACACCCGGACCGTCGTCCACCCGTCGGTCGACGTGACGTCGTGGCCGAGCACCCGCAAGCGCGCGCCCACGGCGGTGGCCGTGTTGCGGGTGTTGGCGCTGGCGCGGCCCTGCCCGACGGCGAGGATCTCCACCAGCGGCTGGGCCGGCGTCGCGGGGCCGCCGGTCGTCCCGGCCGTCCCCGTCGTGGCCAGGGCGGCCGGGGCGTCGGCCGGCAGCACGAGCGCGAGCTCGTCCTGGTCCCGGGTCCAGAGGGTCACTCGCGTCGCTGCGGAGCGTGGGTTGGCCGTCGTCGGCTGGCTTGCTGGCACGCCGCTATGAAAGCGCATATCAGAACGGAGCGCAAGATTGCATCTGGATGGCTTCTTTCGGGGCCCTGTCCGGGCGCAACCGCTTTCAGACGGCGCGCGGGGCGGTGCGCGGGGCCGCCGACGACCTGAGGATCAGGTCGGGCACGAACCGAACGGACGGGGGCACGTCCCCGCTGTCGATCTGCGCGTTGAGCAGCTGGAACGCCCGCTGCCCCAGCCGCACGAAGTCCTGCCGCACGGTCGTCAGGGGCGGGGTCCACAGGTGGCTGAGCGGGTGGTCGTCGAAGCCGATGACGCTCACGTCGGCCGGCACGCTCTTCCCGGCGTCGGCCAGGCCCTTGGTCAGGCCCATGGCGAGCTCGTCGTTGCCGCACAGCACGGCGGTCACGTCGGGCAGGAGCGCGAGCCGCGCGCCCGCGTCGTAGCCGGAGTCCGGCGACCAGTCGGCGTACAGCACCGCCGGCTCCGGCGCGCCCGCCTCGCTCAGGGCGTCGCGCCAGCCCAGCATGCGGGCGCTCGGGCGGCCGGGCGACGGGATCGCCACGTGGTGCACGGTGCGGTGGCCGATCTCCAGGAGGTGCTTGGTGGCGCGGGCCGCGGCGAACCGGTCGTCCATGAACGCGTGCGCCACCTGCTCGTCCGCCGGCCGGCCCGAGGCCGCCGCGACGACGGGCAGCCACTGCGGGATCGCGGCGAGGGCGGCCACACCGGGCGGGTCGTACTCCAGCACGATCGCGCCGGCCATCGGCTGGCCGAGCGCATGGTCGATCGCGGCGTCGACCGTGCGCCGGTCGTCGGTCTCCACCACGGAGATGACCACCATGTAGCCCGCCTGGCGGGCCGCCTCCTCGATGCCCTGGAGCGTCGAGGCGTAGCCGTAGCGCGTGGTGTCGCCCGCGAACACGGCGATCATGGGCTGGCCGCCGGTGGCCAGCGCCCGCGCGGCGCCGTTGGGCCGGAAGCCCAGCTCCTTGATCGCGGCCATGACCCGCGCCCGGCGCTCGGGGCCCACCGGGACCGAGCCGCTGAGCACGCGCGAGACGGTCGGCACGGAGACGCCGGCGACGCGCGCGACGTCGGCGATGACAGGCGGCTTCATCGGGCGGTCTGGTTCCACGGGGCCAGGTTACGTGCATTCCGTGCGGAGGACGCCGGTCACTCTTGCCAATCAGAATGATTAACGCTTTCATGGTCCCGGCGCCGCGTCCCTGACGCGGCCGCCGCCCTCCCTCCGCCCGGGGACGTTGCCATTCCGGGCGGCAGGCAGACCGACCGATGGTCCCGATCCACGAAGGAGTGGAACACAGGTGAATGTTCCTGATAGCGCAGATCAGATCCGCACCGAGCGGCGGTCCAGACGGCGCCGCGCGTGGAGCGGTCTCGCGGTGACGACCCTCGCCGCGGCCACCCTCACCGTCGCGCAGCCGGCCGCGGCCGAACCCGAGAGCCTGACGGTGGACTTCGGCACCACGACCGGCGCGTTCCGGGGCGGCGCGACCGGCACGCTGTACGGCTTCGGCGACGTCGGGGTGCCCACGACGGCCCTGGTCAACGGCGCCCACGTGACCAACTCCTCCCAGCGCGCGCCGTACGGCACGCAGCACCCGAGCGGCGACGCGCTGCGGGTCGAGGACGGGTTCTTCGCCAAGCACGGCGAGGAGCTGGCCATCTACATCCAGGACTACTACCCGGACTGGTCGTACAACGGGGGCAAGCGGCCTGGCGACACCCGCACCTACGACCAGGCGACCGGCACCTACACCGAGCAGCCGAACGGGGTGTGGGACTACCTCGAGATCGTCGAGTTCGTGACCGAGGCCGTCGCCACGCAGTCCGACCACCCGGAGAAGTACCTCTTCATTCCGTTCAACGAGCCGGACGGCGGCAACTGGTACCCGGACTGGGCCAACCAGCGCGAGCAGTTCCTCGGCGACTGGTCGGCGGTGCACGCCAAGATCCAGGAGGTCTGGCAGGCCCACGGGCTGGGGCACGCGCGCATCGGTGGCCCGGGCGACACGCGCTGGCAGCCCGAGCGGTCGGCGGACTTCCTCACGTACACGCGCGACCAGGACAACCTGCCGGACGTGTTCATCTGGCACGAGCTGGGCATCGACAACCTCGCGACGTACCGGTCGCACTTCGCCGACTACCGCGCCCTGGAGCAGCGGCTGGGCATCGCACCGATCCACGTGAACATCACCGAGTACGGGATGCTGCGCGACATGGGCGTGCCCGGCCAGCTCGTCCAGTGGCTCTCGATGTTCGAGGACACCAAGGTCGACGCCCAGACCGCGTACTGGAACTACGCCGGCAACCTCTCCGACAACACGGCGCGGCCGAACGGCGCCAACGCCGGCTGGTGGATGTTCAAGTGGTACGGCGACCTGGCCGGCTCGCAGACCGTCCGGGTGACGCCGCCCCAGCCGGACACGGTCGACACCCTCCAGGGCATCGGGGCCGTCGACGCCGACGACCGCCGCGCCACCGTGCTCTACGGCGGCACGGACTCGGACGTCCGGCTCGACCTGCGCGGCCTGGACCGCGCCGTGTTCGGCAGCTCGGTCGACGTCGAGGTCCGCGAGGTCACCGTCACCGGCGCGGAGGGGCTCGCCGGCACGCCGCGCGTCGTCCACGCGGTCGACGGCGCCCGCGTGGCCGGCGGCCGCCTCGACCTCACCCTGCCCACGTACGACCGGTACGCCGCCTACCAGGTGGTGATCACCCCCGCGCAGGACCGCACGGTCACCGTGGACCCGGTCTGGACCACCAGCGTGGAGGCCGAGGACACGGCGCTCACCGCGGCCCAGACCTACTTCCAGGACCCGCGGGCCGGGGGCGGCTGGAAGTTCCTCGCCTCGGGCAGCCACGACGTCGGGTCGTTCAACCGGCCGGGCTCGCGCGCCGACTGGACCGTCACCGTGCCGCGCACCGGCACCTACCGGTTCCAGGTCATCGGGGCCACGCCCGGCGCGCCCGGCCGGCACGCGCTCTTCGTCGACGACGCCCACCGGACCACCGTCCAGTACACGGCCGACCTGGCCCTGACCGGCACCTCGCGCTGGCAGTACCGCGGCAGCGCGGAGGTCGCCGTGGAGCTGACCGCGGGCACGCACGTGCTGTCCCTGCGCGCGAGCGAGGACGGCACCACGGTGCTGCCCGGGTCGGACATCACCCTGGACAAGTTCGTCCTGACGGACGTGACGGACGGCGAGCCGACCGCGTACCCCGCCAGCACGCTGCGCTACTACGGCGGCGCCGGCCTCGGCTGGCAGACCGGTACGCGCGGGTTCGGCCACGTGGCGGGCCAGGCCCAGCGGGCCGACGCCTACGTCAACGCGATGGAGACCGGCTACTACGACCTCGCGGTCGAGTACCACACGGCCGGCCCGTCCGACCTGCGTCTCGACCTCGGCGGGCGCACCCTGCCGCGGGTGCAGGTCCCGAACGGCGGCCACCGCCGCACCACCGTCCGCGTGCACCTCACGGAGGGGATCAACGAGCTGGAGCTGCGCTCCACGCGCGGGGTCCGCGTGCAGTCGGTGACCGTGACACGGGCGGCGGACGGCGACGCGGCGGCGTCGACCTTCGAGGCCGAGGACCTGACGCTGCGCGGGGATGCGGCGGTGCGGAGCGTCGACCCCGCGTCGGGCTCGAACGCCTCGGGCGGGAAGTACGTGGGGTCGGTCGGCCAGGGCAGCGGGAACCACGTGGCGATCCCGCGCGGCGCCGGGTTCGACTCCCCGGGCGACTACGACCTCGTGGTCCACTACGCGAACGCCGAGCTGGCCGGGAAGCACGACTACAACCCGCAGGTGGTCGACCGGCAGGCGGTCGTCACCGAGGGCACGCGGGAGGCGCCGGCCGGTTCCGCCTTCTTCCGCTACACCTACGCGTGGGACAGCTACTGGGAGCGGACGGTGCCGATCACGCTGACCACGGGTGACGGCGAGATCCGGATCGGCAACCCGTCGGCGTGGGCGCCCGACATCGACAAGGTGACCGTCGCGCCGCTGGTCGTCGGCGCGCCGGCCACCACGCGGATCCGCTGAGGCGTCCGCTGAGCCCCCACTGAGTCGGCGACTCACCTTTGAGGCTGGGGTTTCTCCGCTTTCCGCCCCCGGAGAGCGG
>NZ_JBHWZO010000281.1:0-7698 GCF_042728455.1 Promicromonospora sp. NPDC060204 | reverse complement strand
GTCACGTCCCAGCCGTGGGCGCGCAGGTTGATCGCCAGGGCGCGGGTCAGCGCGGCGTCGTCGTCCACCACGAGCACGCGGTTGCCCGACGTCGTCGCGCGCGCCTCGCCGTCCGTCTCACCGGTCACGAGGCCATCCCATCATCCAGGGCGGTCTCGCGCGGCACCGTGAGCACCATCGTGAGGCCGCCGCCGGGGGTGTCCTCGGCCGAGATCCGGGCGCCGACGGCGTCCGCGAGGCCCGCCGCGACCGCCAGCCCGAGGCCGAGGCCGCCCGCGCTCGTGTCGTCGAGCCGCTGGAAGGGCTCGAACATCGTCGCCTTGCGCTCCTCGGGCACGCCCGGCCCGGTGTCGGCCACGCGCAGCTCCACCGCGTCGCGCGCGGCGGAGGCCGTGAACAGCACCTTGGCGCCGGGCGGCGAGTGCCGCACCGCGTTGGAGACCACGTTGGCCACGACCCGCTCGAACAGGCCGGGGTCGGTGTGCACGAGCGGGAGGTCCTCCGGCACGTCGAGCGCCAGGTCGGCGAGCCACGGCTCGACGGCGATCGGCACCACCTCCTCCAGCGACGCCGCCCGCAGCGCGGGCCGGACGGCGCCGGTCTGGATGCGGGACAGGTCCAGGAGGTTGCCGATGAGGCGCTCCAGCCGGTGCGTCGAGTCCGCGATCGTGGCCGTCAGGACGTCGCGGTCCTCCCGGTCCAGCTCGACGTCGGGCGAGGACAGGCCGTCCACCGCCGTGCGGATCGCGGCGAGCGGCGTGCGCAGGTCGTGCGAGACGGCGGCGAGCAGCGCGGTGCGGGTGCTCTCGGTGCGCTCCAGCACCTCGGCCTGGGCGGCCTGCTCGCGCAGGCGACGCCGCTCCAGCACGATGCCGGCCTGCACGCCGAACGCCTCCACCACCTGCCGGTCGCTCGCCGGCAGCACGCGGCCGGCGAGCACCAGCCGGTGCCGGTCGTCGATCACCACCTCGGTCACGGTCGGATCCGCCTCGGCGTCGTTGGACGCACCGCCGGACCCGCGGCCGGACCCGCGGCCGGGCGCGGGTTCCGCGTCCGTGACCCACCGCTCGTGCGCCACCACGGACCACGGCGCGCGGTCGTCGGCGCGCTCCTCCAGGCGCACGTCGGCCATCGCGAAGGTCTGGGCGACGCGGTGCACGATCGCCTGCGCCGTGTCCTGGCCCGACAGCACGGAGCGGGACAGCGCGGCCAGCGTGGACGCCTCCGCCCGCGCCCGGTACGCCTGGGTGGTGCGCCGGGCGGCCAGGTCCACCACGGAGGCGACGGCGACCGCGATCACCACGAAGACGGCGAGCGCGAGCACGTTCTCCCCCTGGGCGATCGTGAACCGGCCCACCGGCGGCGCGAAGAACCAGTTGAGGCACAGGTTGGACACCACGGCGGCCACCACGGCGGGCCACAGCCCGCCGATCAGCGCGACGCCGACCACCCCCGCCAGCAGCAGCATCGCGTCCGTGGCGAGCGCGACGTCGTCCGTACCGATCACCAGGAGCGCGGCCGTCAACAGGGCCGGGATCAGCAGGGCCGAGCCCCAGCCCGCCGCGCGGCGCTTCGGGGACAGGGAGGAGTACCGCGAGCGCACCCCCACGCCCACGCGGGCGCGCTCGTGCGTCACGAGGTGCACGTCGATCGTGCCCGAGAGCCGGGCGATCTCCGCGCTGGACGAGCCGAGCAGCGCCTGCCGCCACACGGGGTGGCGAGAGACACCCACGACGATCATGGTCGCGTTGACCCCGCGGGCGAAGTCCACGACGGCGGACGGCACGTCCTCCCCCACCACCGTGTGGAACACGCCGCCGAGCGACTCCACGAGCGCGCGGTGCGCGGCGATGGTGGCGGACGGCGTGGACGGCAGCCCGTCCGTGGGCAGCACGTGCACCGCCAGCAGCTCGGTCCCCGCCGCCCGCTGCGCGATGCGCGCCGCCCGGTGCAGCAGCGTCTCCGTCTCCGGCCCACCCGTGACGGCCACGACGATGCGCTCGCGGGCCGGCCAGGTGCCGCCGATCGAGTGGTCGGCGCGGTACCGCGTCAGCGCGTCGTCCACCCGGTCGGCGAGCCACAGCAGGGCGAGCTCGCGCAGCGCCGTCAGGTTGCCCACGCGGAAGAACGACGACATCGAGGCGTCGATCTGCTCGGCCCGGTACACGTTGCCGTGCGCGAGCCGGCGCCGGAGCTGCTCCGGCGAGAGGTCGACGAGCTGGATCTGGTCGGCGTCGCGCACCACCTGGTCCGGCACGGTCTCGCGCTGCCGCACGCCGGTGATGGCCTCGACGTCGTCGGTCAGCGACGCGATGTGCTGCACGTTGACGGTGGTGACCACGTCGATGCCGGCGTCCAGCAGGTCGTGCACGTCCTGCCAGCGCTTGGCGTGCTGGGAGCCGGGCGCGTTGGTGTGCGCCAGCTCGTCCACGAGCGCCACCTCGGGCGCGCGCTCCAGCAGGGCCGGGACGTCGAGCTCGGTGAGCGTCGACCCGCGGTGCTCGGCGAGCCGCCGCGGGATCATCTCCAGGTCGCCGATCTTGGCGACCGTCGCGGCCCGCCCGTGCGTCTCGACCAGGCCGATCACCAGGTCGGTACCCCGCGCGCGGCGCCGGTGCGCCTCGTCCAGCATGGCGTAGGTCTTGCCCACGCCAGGGGCCGCCCCCAGGTAGACCGTGAGGCGGCCCCGGCGTCCGGTGCTCATGGGATCAGTGTGCGTCATCGAGGGCGAGGTTGAGCTCCAGCACGTTCACCCGCGGCTCGCCGAGCACGCCCAGGTCACGCCCGGCGGTGTGGGCGGCGACAGCCGCCTCGACGTCGGCCACCGGGAGGCCGCGCTCGCGCGCGACCCGGGCGACCTGGATCGCGGCGTACGCCGGGCTGATCTCCGGGTCGAGGCCCGAGCCCGACGCCGTGACGGCGTCGGCCGGGACGTCCGCCGGGTCCACGCCCTCCAGCTCGGCGACGGCGGCCTTGCGCTCCTCGATCGTCGCGACCAGGTCCGGGTTGAGCGGGCCGAGGTTCGACGCGGCGGAGGCGGACGTGTCGTACCCGTCGCCCGCGGCGGACGGCCGCGGGTGGAAGTACTCGACGCCCTCGAAGCCCTGCGCGACGAGCGCGGAGCCCACCGCCTCGGAGCGGTCGGTGGTGTGCGAGCCGTCGGCGCGCACCAGCGAGCCGTTGGCCTGCCAGGGGAAGGCCACCTGCCCGACGGCGGTCGCCGCGAGCGGGTAGGCCAGCCCCAGCAGGAGGGTGAACACGAGCAGCATGCGCAGCCCCGCCAGGGAGTGCCGGGTCAGCGCCGCGAGATCGCTCGCGACCGTTGTTGATGCCATGGGATTTCCTTTCGGTCTGCTCGGGACCGGGCTACAGGCCCGGGAGCAGCGAGATGACGAGGTCGATGAGCTTGATCCCGATGAACGGCGCCACCAGGCCGCCGAGGCCGTAGACCAGCAGGTTGCGCGTCAGCAGGGACGACGCCGACGCCGGCCGGTACTTCACGCCGCGCAGCGACAGCGGGATCAGCGCCAGGATGATCAGCGCGTTGAAGATGACGGCCGACAGGATGGCGGAGCCGGGGCTCGCCAGCCGCATGATGTTCAGCGCCTCGAGCTGCGGGAACACGGTCATGAACATGGCGGGCAGGATCGCGAAGTACTTCGCGACGTCGTTCGCCACGGAGAACGTGGTCAGCGCCCCGCGCGTGATCAGGAGCTGCTTGCCGATCTCGACGATCTCGATGAGCTTGGTGGGGTCGGAGTCGAGGTCCACCATGTTGCCCGCCTCCTTGGCGGCGGACGTGCCGGTGTTCATCGCCACGCCGACGTCGGACTGGGCCAGCGCCGGGGCGTCGTTCGTGCCGTCGCCGGCCATCGCGACCAGCTTGCCGCCCTCCTGCTCGCGCTTGATGAGCGCCAGCTTGTCCTCCGGCGTGGCCTCCGCCAGGACGTCGTCCACCCCGGCCTCCGCGGCGATGGCCCGCGCGGTCACGGCGTTGTCGCCCGTGACCATCACCGACCGGATGCCCATGGCGCGCAACTCGTCGAACCGCTCGCGCATGCCCTCCTTGACCACGTCCTTGAGCCGGACGACGCCGAGCACCCGCGCGGGCGCCTCGCCCACCTGCTCCGCGACCACCAGCGGCGTGCCGCCGGCGCGGGAGACGGAGTCGACGTGCTTCTCCAGGTCCTTGACCTCCTTGTCGGAGATCTGCGCACCCGTGCTGTGCACCCAGCGCTGGATCGCGCTGCCGGCACCCTTGCGGATGCGGTGCAGCTCGGTGTGCCCGGCGCCGCCCGCCTCGCTCGACCGGGTCAGCGGCAGGTCCACGCCCGACATCCGGGTCTGGGCCGAGAACGGCACCAGCTCAGCGTCCAGCGGCAGCTCCTCGCCGGCGCCGTACTTCTCGTCCACCAGCTCGACGATGCTGCGGCCCTCCGGGGTCTCGTCGGCCAGCGACGCGAGACGCGCCGCGATCGCGAGCTCCTGCGGCGTCACGCGGCTCACCGGCAGCACCTGCGTGGCGCGGCGGTTGCCGTAGGTGATGGTGCCCGTCTTGTCGAGCAGCAGCACGTCCACGTCGCCCGCCGCCTCCACGGCGCGGCCCGACATCGCGAGCACGTTGCGCTGCACCAGCCGGTCCATGCCCGCGATGCCGATCGCGCTCAGCAGCGCGCCGATCGTCGTCGGGATGAGGCAGACCAGCAGCGCCACCAGGACCAGCAGCGACTGCCGCGAGCCCGAGTAGACCGCGAACGGCTGCAGCGTGGCCACCGCCAGCAGGAACACGATGGTCAGCGACGTGAGCAGGATGTTCAGCGCGATCTCGTTCGGCGTCTTCTGGCGCTCGCTGCCCTCGACGAGGGCGATCATCCGGTCCACGAACGTGGCCCCGGCGGGCGCCGTGATGCGCACGACGACCTGGTCGGACAGCACGACCGTGCCGCCCGTGACGGCGCTGCGGTCGCCACCCGACTCGCGGATGACGGGCGCGGACTCGCCGGTGATCGCCGACTCGTCGATGGACGCGACGCCCTCGATGACGTCGCCGTCGCCCGGGACGGTCTCGCCCGCCGCGACCACGACGACGTCGCCCACCTGCAGCGTCGAGGACGGCACCTCGACCGTGGGCAGCAGGTCCAGCCGCGTGCCCGAGGTCAGGGTGTCCTGCGGGGCGCTGACCTTGCGCGCCGTCGTCTGCTTCTGCGTGGCGCGCAGCGTGGAGGCCTGCGCCTTGCCGCGCGACTCCGCCACGGACTCGGCGAGCGTCGCGAACAGCACGGTGGCCCACAGCCACACCGCGATCCACCACGCGAACATGTCGGGCTCGATGATCGCGAGCACGGTCGTGACGAACGCGCCCACCTCGACCACGAACATGACCGGCGAGGTGTACAGCACGCGCGGGTCCAGCTTGCGCAGCGCGCCCGGCAGGGCGGACCGCAGCTGCGCCCAGGTCAGCGCGCGCGGCGTCTGCCGCTTCGCGGGGCGCCGCGCGCCACCACCGGCCGCAGGCTCCTGGGTGGGAACGTCCGGGACGTTCCGGGTGTCGATGGTCATGACAGGGACTCCACAACGGGACCGAGGGAAAGAACAGGGATGAAGGTGAGCCCCACGACGATGATCGCGACCGTCGCGAGCATGCCCGCGAAGAGCGGGCGGTGCGTGGGCAGGGTGCCCGACGTCGCCGGCACCGCCGTCTGGCTCGCGAGGCGGCCTGCCAGGGCCAGCACCAGCGCGATCGGCACGAACCGGCCGGCGAGCATCGCCAGACCCTGCGTCATCTCGTAGAACGGGGTGCCGGAGGTGAGCCCGCCGAACGCGGAGCCGTTGTTGTTCGCCGCCGAGGCGAAGGCGTACAGCACCTCGGACAGGCCGTGCGGTCCGGACTCCTGGATACCCACCAGGCCGGGCTCGACCACCACGGCGGCCGCCGTGCCCACCAGGACCAGCGCGGGCGTGGTCAGCACGTACAGGGCGACGAGCGTCATCTCCTGCTTGCCGATCTTCTTGCCCAGGTACTCCGGCGTGCGGCCGACCATGAGGCCCGCGATGAACACCGCGACCACGGCCAGCACGAGCATGCCGTACAGGCCGGCGCCCACACCGCCAGGCGCGATCTCGCCCAGGAGCATGTTGAACAGCACCAGCCCGCCGCCCGGCGCCGTCAGCGAGTCGTGCGACGCGTTCACCGCGCCCGTCGACGTCGCGGTCGTCGCGACCGCGAACAGCGCGCTGCCCGCGAGTCCGAACCGGGTCTCCTTGCCCTCCATCGCGGCGCCCGCCGCCTGCGGCGCGGCACCCGGCCCCGCCATCTCGGCCCAGGTCGTCAGCACGAGCGAGGCCAGCGCCAGGCCGCCCATGACGCCGAGGATCGCCCAGCCCTGCCGCTTGTCGCCGACCAGGATGCCGAACGTGCGGGGCAGGGTGAACGGGATGAGCAGGATCAGGAAGATCTCGACGAGGTTGGTGAACGGCGTCGGGTTCTCCAGCGGGTGGCCGGAGTTCGCGTTGAAGAAGCCGCCACCGTTGGTGCCGAGCTCCTTGATGGCCTCCTGCGAGGCCACCGGGCCGCCCAGCGACTGCTGGGTGGCGCCCTCGACCGTGGTGATCGCGGTGTGCGGGTCCAGGTTCTGGATCACGCCGCCCACCATGAGCAGGATCGCCGCGACCAGGGACAGGGGCAGCAGGATGCGCGTCACGCCGCGCGTCAGGTCGGACCAGAAGTTGCCGACGCGGGCGTCCGTCCCGGAGCGGGCGAAGCCGCGCACCAGGGCGATCGCGACGGCCATGCCGACGGCGGCCGAGACGAAGTTCTGCACGGCCAGGCCGGCCATCTGCACCAGGTGTCCGGCGGCGGCCTCACCCGAGTACCACTGCCAGTTCGTGTTGGTCACGAAGCTGACGGCGGTGTTCCAGGCGCCGGCCGGGTCGAACCCGCTGAAGCCCAGGCTCCACGGCAGGTACGCCTGGAGGCGCAGCATCCCGTAGAGGAAGAGCACGGAGACGAGCGAGAAGCCCAGCAGGGACATCAGGTAGGTGGTCCAGCGCTGCTCGGCGTCCGGGTCCACCCGGACCAGGCGGTACCAGAGGCGCTCGGCGCGCAGGTGCTTCGGGCTGGAGTAGACGCGCGCCATGTACGCGCCCAGCGGCGCGTGGACGGCGGCGAGCAGGGCGAGCAGGACGAGCACCTGCGCCACCGCGACGAGAACCGGTGTGCTCATGGCGTTCACCGCGTCCGGTCGGCGCGGATCAGCGCCACGAAGAGGTAGACGAGGCCCGCCAGGGTGAGCACCAGGCCCACGGCGTCGAAGGGGTTCACTTCCGCCTCCCCGAGGGGCGGGCGGAGTCGTGGCTCGCGGAGGCGCGGCGCGCCACCAGGGCCACCGCGGCGAAGAACGCCACGGTCAGGAGGATGAAGGCCAGATCGGTCATGCCACTGGTCTACGCCTGCGCGCGACCGGTGGAACCACTCCTTGACGGAACGCTGACGGCGCCCAGACGCTCGCTAACGCCCCTCTGACGTGGGCGGCCCTTTCCGGCCCGGACCGTCGAACGTAGGGTCCGTCGGCTCATGAACGCTCATGGGCGCCGGGTACTAAGTTCGACGCGGGGGGCCGCGGCCCGGCGGGGGCGCCGCGCGAGGGTGTGGGGCGGGGGGTTATAAACAAAAGACGCGGCCGACGCTAGTGGGGGTGG
>NZ_JBHWZO010000280.1:0-7751 GCF_042728455.1 Promicromonospora sp. NPDC060204 | reverse complement strand
CACCGTCACGTGGCGGTGCGACCCCGGCGTCGTACGGGCCTGACGATCAGATGTCGCGCGGCGGGGCGAACGAGCCCGTGGTGCCGGGTGCGACGGCAGGCGTGTTGTTCGGCTCCGCGACGGGCCTGGCGGCAGCGGCGCCGTCCGACAGATTGCCCAGGAAACCCTCGACGCGCGACCGTATGGGGCCGATCAGCGCACCGCCGACGCCGACGATGAGAATGCCGGCGACCGTGGCCAGGAATGCGATGAGAACGGGCATTGTGACGGTGGTTCCGATGCCGATCTGGTTCACGGCGGCGATAACACCCAGCGCGATGATGAAGAAGGCCACCGTCTTCGCCACGAGCGGGCCGTAGGAAACGCGGCCCATGGTGTTCATGAGAAGGTCCTTCACCACATTCGCGATGGCGCCGGCGATCACCACGATGATGATCGCGACGACCAGGCTCGGGAGCCATGCCACGATCTGGTTGACGATCGCGCTCACCGGGTTGGTGGGACCGAAGGCGCTCAGCGCGAGCTGGAGCGTGATGAGCAGGATGAAGTAGTAGATGATCTTCGTGAGCAGCGCGATCGGCTCGATGCCCGACCCGGCGAGGAGCCGGTTCGCCCCCGCGCGCTCGAGCACCTTGTTGAAGCCGATCCGCGTGAGGATCATGCCCACGAACCGGGCGATCGCCTTGGCGATGAAGTACCCGATGAGGAATACCACCAGGAACACGAGGAGCTTCGGGATGAAGCTCGCGACCGCACCGAGCGCGTCCGTGATCGGTGCCAGCCAGTCGACTGCGTTCGGCACGAGTGCCGTATTGAAGAATGTCATGGTGTTCTCCCCCTTCGAGATATTTCTGTGCACCTCGGGCACACCGTGATGGCGCGGCGCAAAGGTGACAGCTCCGCACGAACATATGCCGGAGAAGCGCATTCTGCGCGGCGGAATTACACGGTGCAGAGTTCCATTCGCCCGTAGCGCTGGGTATCAACGCAGGTCACATCGTTGAATGCGATTCGTCAGAAAGCGTCTAGCCTGACGGGATGGATGCCCTGCACGAGCGGACCGCCGTCGAGCTCCGCGACCTTCTCGCCGCCGGAGAGCTCACCCCCACCGAGGTGACCGAGCACTACCTCGACCGGATCGAGCGGCTGAACCCCGTTGTCGGCGCCTTCGCCACGGTCACCCCCGAGCAAGCCCGGAAACGGGCGGCCGAGCTCCAGGAGAACCGCGGGACGGGTTCCGGCGAGGGCACGCCGCCGCCGTCGGGCAGCCTGTGGGGCCTGCCCACCGGGGACAAGGACCTGTGGAACAGGGCGGGCGTGCCCACCGGCTTCGGGTCGCGCGCCTTCGCGGGCCTGCCGCCGGCCGAGGAGAGCGACGAGATCGTGCAGGTGCTCGACGACGCCGGGATCGTCAGCCTCGGCAAGACTGCCGCGCCCGAGCTGGGCTTCCCGGCCTACACCGAGCCGGTCGGCGCCGCCCCGGCGCGTACCCCCTGGGATCTGGGCCGCGGCGCGGGTGGCTCCAGCGGCGGAGCGGCCGCCGCGGTGGCGGCGGGCCTGCTGCCGTTCGCGCCCGGGTCCGACGGCGGCGGGTCGATCCGCATCCCCGCGGCGGCCTGCGGAGTCGTCGGCCTCAAGCCAACGCGCGGGCTGCTGCCCGCGGGCAGCGGCGTCGACTCCCTGGGCGGGCTGGTCGTGAACGGGCCGATCGCGCGCACCGTCGCCGACGCCGCCCTGCTGCTGGAGGCGATGCTCCCGCGGCGCGCCGGGGGCGGCGTCGCGCACCCGTACACGCTGCGGGCGCCGTCGTACGCCGCGGGTGCCTACCTCGCGGCCGCGCAGCGTGCCGAGCTGCCTGCCGAGGAGGCCGGCGACCCCGGTCGCCTCGCCCGGATCGGCGTGACCACGTCGTCGGCGTGGGACGGCTTCTACGACATCATCGTGTCCCCCGAGGCCCGCGCCGCGCTGGACGCCGGGGTGGGCGCCCTGGCCGGCCTGGGGCACGAGGTCGACGAGTTCGCGCTGGCCGCAGCCCCCGAGTACGCCCCGGCGTTCCGGACCCTGTGGATGGGCGGCGCCTCAGCGGTGCCGATCGACGACCCGGAGACCCTGGACAAGCTGGAGCCGCTGACGCAGTGGCTCATCCGTACCGGCCGCACGGTCCCCGCCCGGCAGCTCGCCGAGGCGGTGCGCACGCTCACCGGCTTCGAGCGCTCCCTCGTGGCGCAGGTCAGCGCCTACGACGCCGTCGTGACCCCCGCGCTCGCGCTCACCCCGCGGCCGATCGGCTGGTACGACGCGGAGGATCCGGAGCGGAACTTCGAGCAGCAGTGCCAGTACACGCCCTTCACGTCGATGCTCAACGTCGCCGGGCTGCCCGCGATCACGGTGCCGACCCACTGGACCGCGCCCACCGCCGAGGCGCCGGCCGGGCTGCCCATGGGGGTGCAGATCATCGGCCGGCCGGGCGGAGAGCTCACGCTGCTGGCGCTGGCGGCCCAGATCGAGGCGGCGCTTCCCCGTCCGCAGGCCTTTCCGCTCTGACGTGTCAGGCGTACAGGTCCACCAAGGGACCTGTACGCCTGACACTTCGGTGGTGGCCGAATGTGGTTCCGCGGCCCGGCGACGCGTGCTTGGGTACCCCTAGTGGGTATCCAACAGCGACGGCGCCACAGCGCCGGGACAGGGAGAACGGGACCATGGCCGAGACGTTCGAGACGACCGCCCCCGCGCGGCCGAGCCGGTGGACCGGGACCTGGCCCGCCAACACCGCCTGGATCGTGCTCGGCATTCTGACGGGCTTCGCCCTGCTGGTGGGCGGGACGGCGATCGTGGGCGGCACCTGGCAGGACGCCGTCGCCGAGGACCCGACCACCGCGATCGGCGTCGCGACGCTGTGCTACCTGGCCGCCGCCGTGACCGGCGTCCGCTGGACGGCCTGGCTCGTCGCCCTCCTGGCGTCCGCGATCCCCGTCGCGTCCGAGCTGCTGGACACGCCGCGCTGGATCGCGTTCGTCCTGGTGGGGCTGGTCCTGGCCGGCATCGGGCTGGCCCGCGGACGCCGCGCGACGTGGCCGCAGGCCGCCGCGATGGCCGGCTTCTTCGGGGTCGCGACGGCAGCCCTGTTCCTGGAGCCGCGGCTCGGGCTGGCCCTCGCGGGCCTCGCCCTCGCCGCGCACGCCGGGTGGGACGTGGTGCACTACCGCCGCGACGTCGTGGTGAACCGTTCGCTCGCGCTGTGGTGCATCGGGCTGGACCTCACCATGGGCGGCATCTGCGTGGCCCTCGCGCTGTAGCCGTCAGTCCTCGTCCGGGAGGCAGCCGAAGGCCTCGTCGAAGCCCAGGGCTGCCGTCGCCAGCAGGCCCGCGAGGCCGGAGCCCTCGGGCACGGGGCGCGGGTCGTCGGTCACGACCCACAGCCCGTCGACGACGTCGTACCCGGCCTGCGGGCCGTCCTCGACCAGGCTGCCGACGGCGGCGATCAGGCGCTCGATCTCCTCGCCCGCGGTGCCGACGCCGACCGAGGCGCGCACCGCCCCGGCGTCGAACCCGAGCCGGCCGAGCAGCGGGTGCGCGCAGAAGCGGCCGTCCCGGACGCCGATGCCGTGCTCCGCGGACAGGTACGCGGCGACGAGTCCCGGGTCGTACCCGGTCACGGTGAAGGTGACGACGCCGACCGGGTCGACGGCGTCCGCCCAGACCCGCACGACCTCGACGCGGTCGATCGCCTCGAGCCCGGACACGAGCCGGCGGCGCAAGGTGTTCTCGTGCGCCACGACCTCGGCCGGGTCGAGCGCGGCCAGCTCCTCGCAGGCCGCCGCGAGCGCCACCGCGCCGATCACGTTGGGCGAGCCGGCCTCGTGGCGCGCGGGCCCCTCGTGCCAGTCGGTGCCGCCCACGCGCACGCGCCGGACGGCGCCGCCGCCGGCGAGGTACGGCGTGCCCTGGTCGAGCCAGTCGCGGTGACCCACCAGCACGCCGGCGCCGAACGGGGCGTAGGTCTTGTGCCCGGAGAAGGCGAGGTAGTCCACGCCGGTGGACTCCAGCGAGATGCGGCGGTGCGGCACGAGCTGGGCGCCGTCGAGCGCCACGCGCGTCCCGAACTCGTGGGCGACGGCGACGATCTCGGCGATCGGGAGGGACTCGCCGGTCACGTTCGAGGCGCCGGTCAGGGCGAGGAGGGCGTACGGGCGGTCCTCGGCGGCGTCGGCCAGCTCCTCCCGGATCTGGGCGACGGTCTCGGCCACGGTGGCACCACCGGTCAGCACGGTCGCGCCGGTGGTGCGCTGCCAGGGCAGCAGGTTCGCGTGGTGCTCGACGTCGAGCACCAGCACGCGGCCGGGCTCGCCGTCGGCCTGCGCGGGGACGCAGCCGGCGAGGAGGTTGAGGGAGTCGGTGGTGTTCCGCGTGATGATCGTCAGGTCGTCCTCGCGGGCGCCGACGAACGCGCCGATGGTGCGGCGCGCGGTCTCGTAGAGCGCCGTGCTCACCTGGGAGAGGTAGCCCGCGCCGCGGTGCACGCTGGCGTACAGCGGCAGCACCTGGGTGACGCGGTCGGCGACGGCCTGCAGGGCCGGGGCCGACGCGGCGACGTCGAGGTTCGCGTACGAGACCTGCGTGCCGTCCACGAGCGGGACGAGCGTCCCGCCGCCCACGACGGGGCGCAGCGGGGCGAGATCGGTCACCGCGGTGGCACGGCTGAGAGTGGGAGCAGACATGGCGTCCTCCAGCACAGTCCTGGGGGAGGTTCCCCCGCGCTTGCCGCACGCGGGCTGCGCGCGGCCTGGTCGTCACCCGGGGCACCCCACCGCGGAGGGAGGGTTGCCGGCCAGCGAGCCGGGGCTTGACGCTGGCGCTCATGACCTGCGGCCATCCTGTGCTGCGGGCAAAACTCCTGTCAACGCATGTCTCAGATGCTGGTCCCACGTTCTGGGCGGGCCGCGCGGGCCGCGAGATCGGCGACCCGGGCCGCGTCCGAGCGGTACATCGCGGCATGGTCGCGCAGCTCGGCGGGCCCGCCGTCGTCGGCCCTGGCCTCGCTGAACGCGGCGAGCTCCGTCAGGCGCTCCGCCATCGTGCCGAGCACGTCGGCGCGCGACCAGCAGGCCCCGTACGCGGCGACCAGCGCGTCCAGCCGGGCCAGCGGGTCCAGGTGCCCGACGTCGTAGGTCACCCCGGCGAACGCGTCGCCCGCGAACGGGGCCAGGCGGTACGCGGTGTACGCCAGGTCCCACAGACGCGGTCCCGGCGCCGCCGTGTCCACGTCGATGAGGCCGGCGAGCCGGCCCGCGCGGAACACCATGTTGTACGGCGCGGCGTCGTTGTGGCAGACCACCTCGGCCGGCTCGCGGGCGGGCAGCTGCCAGACGGCGTCCGGCAGGTCGAGATCGAGGGACGCGTCGTGGAGCCGGCGCAGCAGGCGCCCGGCGTCGCGCAGGTTCTCCTCGGACCAGAGCCACTCCGGTGCGGGCCAGCCCGGGACATCGCCCGGGAGGAACGAGACGACCTCGCGGCCGCGGTCGTCGAGCCCGAAGGGCTCCGGCACGTCCGTGACGCCCCGGTCCCGGACGTGGCGCAGGTACGCGTGCACCGTGGCCGTCCACGGTCCGGCGGTCCGGCGCACCGTGTCGCCCACGCGCACCACCGCGTTCATGTTCCCGCCGGTCAGCGGCTCCTCGTCAGCAGACATCGGCGTCACCGTACCGAGGATCGGCTTTCCCTACTATTTTACTGGGGTTACCTGTCGAGACACTGTTCCACCCACCGGACACCATGTCGTAGGGTTGGCAACGACCATCCCGAGCGGCCGAGTGACGTGGCACGACGACGCCGCAGCAACCCAGCGTTCCCCGCAGCAGCGGAGGACGGACGAGGGTGCTACCGCCACGACCGATGGAGGAGCATCATGAGCGACCCCGCGCGCGTCGAAGCACGACCGGCTGACGGCTACGCCGGCGACATCACGCCCCAGCAGGCCTGGGACCTGCTCGCCGGCGACCCGGACGCCACGCTGGTGGACGTCCGCACCGACGGCGAGTGGCGCACGATCGGCATCCCGGACACGGCCTCGCTGGAGAAGCAGCCCGTGTTCGCCGAGTGGGTGCAGGCCGGCGGCCGCCCCAACCCCCGGTTCCTGGAGGAGCTCAAGGCGGCCGGCGTCTCCGGCGGGCCTGTCGTCTTCCTGTGCCGCTCCGGCCAGCGCTCGATCGCGGCGGCGCGGCTCGCCACGGCGTCGGGCATCGCGCCGTCGTACAACGTGCTGGAGGGCTTCGAGGGCGCGCCCGGGGCCGACGGTGTCCGGGACCAGCAGGGCTGGAAGGTCGCCGGCCTGCCGTGGACGGCGGGGCCCGCGTGACCGTCACCGGCGCTTACCCGCCCGGCGCGAACCCCGGCGGTTCCGGCCGCAAGCCGCTCCCCGACGGCGTCCGCCCGGCGACGCTCGCCGTGCGCGGCGGCCACCAGCGCAGCGAGTTCCAGGAGACGAGCGAGGCGCTGTTCCTCACGCAGGGCTACGTCTACGACAACGCCGCGGAGGCCGAGGCCGCGTTCAAGGGCGACGTCGACCGGTTCGTCTACTCGCGCTACGGCAACCCGACGGTGCACACCTTCGAGGAGCGCCTGCGCCAGCTCGAGGGCGCCGACGCCTGCTACGCGACCGCGACCGGCATGTCCGCGGTGTTCACCTCGCTGGCCGCGCTCGTGAGCTCCGGCTCGCGGATCGTGGCCGCCCGGGCGCTGTTCGGGTCCAGCGTGGTGATCTTCGAGGAGATCTTCAAGAAGTGGGGCGTGCGCACCGACTACGTGGACGGGCACGTGCTGTCCCAGTGGGAGGACGCGCTCTCGACCCCCGCGGACGTGGTGTTCTTCGAGACGCCCTCGAACCCCATGCAGGACATCGTGGACGTGCGCGCCGTCGTGGACCTGGCGCACGCCGCCGGGGCGATCGTGGTGCTCGACAACGTGTTCGCCACCCCGCTGCTGCAGAAGCCGCTGGAGCTGGGCGCCGACGTGGTCGTCTACTCGGCGACCAAGCACATCGACGGGCAGGGGCGCGTGCTGGGCGGCGCGATCCTCGGCTCCACGGAGTACATCACCGGCCCCGTGCAGACGTTCATCCGCAACACCGGGCCGTCGCTGGCGCCGTTCAACGCGTGGACCCTGCTCAAGGGCCTGGAGACGATGCCGGTGCGGGTCGCGGCCCAGAGCGCGAGCGCCCTCGCCGTCGCGCAGGCCCTGGAGGACCTGCCCGCGGTGGGCGCCGTGCGCTACCCGTTCCTCGACTCCCACCCGCAGGCGGACCTGGCGCGGTCGCAGATGAGCGGGGGCGGCACCGTCGTGACGTTCGACCTGGCGGTCCCCGCGGGCACGGACGACGACGCCGCGAAGCGGCACACGTTCGCGTTCCTCGACGCCCTGCGGCTGGTCGACATCTCGAACAACCTCGGCGACGCGAAGTCCCTGATCACCCACCCCGCGACGACCACGCACCGCAAGCTGGGCGCGCCGGGGCGGGCCGCCGTCGGCATCGCGGAGACGACGGTCCGCCTCTCGGTGGGCCTGGAGGACGTCCAGGACATCATCGAGGACGTCCAGCAGGCGCTGTCCTCGGCGGGGTAGGCCGTCGGGGTGGGCCGCGACGGGGGTCGCACGCGCAACCCAAACACCACAACCACCACCAACCATAATAAAAAAAAAGACACACACAAAAACAAAAAAAAGAGCAAAATAGAATCAAGAATATAACGTATGGG
>NZ_JBHWZO010000279.1:0-7812 GCF_042728455.1 Promicromonospora sp. NPDC060204 | reverse complement strand
CGGCCGTGGCCGTGCGGGCCCGTCCGCGCGCGAACCCCGCGGCGCGGTGCGACGATCGGCTTGTTCAGCGACAGGCGAGCGACCAGGGGCGTGGCCATGGACGCACAGGGCAAGCGGCCGCTGGCCACCCTCGTGGGACTGCCCGCTGTGGTCGGCGTCGCGGCGGCGCTCTTCGCCACGATCTTCACGTCGCTGGTACACGGCGGGGAGCAGCTCTTCTGGACGTGGCTCCCCGACACGCTCGGACTGGACGGCGTGCCGTGGTGGTGGGTGCTCCTCCTGCTGGTGATCGGCGCCGCCGGCGTCGCGGCGGCGACCCGCCTGCCGGGGCACGGCGGGCACCACCCGCTCGACGGGTTCGCCTTCGACATCACGGCGCGCGAGCTCCCCTCGACGCTGCTCGCCGCGGCGTCGTCCCTGGTCTTCGGCGCGGTGCTCGGCCCCGAGGCGCCGCTGCTCGCGATCGGCACCAGCATCGGCTTCGCCGTGCACCGCCGGCTCGGCACCGACGCGTCCAAGGTGCTCGTCATGGCCTCCGCCGCGGCCGCGCTCGGCGTCGTCCTGGGCAACCCCGTGGTCACGATGCTGCTCGTGCTGGAGGCGATGTTCCTCTCCGCGCGGCCGCGTCCCGAGCAGCCGGTGCTCCAGGTGGTCCCGATCCTCGCGGCGCTCGGCGCGGGCTACGTGGTGCGCATCGGCATCGCCGACTGGCCCGGCGTCCACGTCCCCGAGCTGTCCATGGGCGACCTCGGCTCGTACCCCGCCCTCCAGGTGGTCGACCTGCTCGCCGGGGTCCTGGTGGCCCTGGTGGCCGCAGGCCTCATCGTCGCGGCCATGCGCCTCGGCGGGGTCGCGCGGCGGCTGGCGTCGCGCGGCCCGTTCGTGGCGCTCCTCGTCGGCGGTCTGACGGTCGGCCTCCTCGCGGTGCTGGTCCGGGCGACGACGGGCGCGGACGTGGACACCGTGCTGTTCTCCGGGCAGCAGTCCCTGTCCACGGTGACGACGACGACCGCCGCGGGCACGCTGGTCGTGGTCGCCGTCGTGAAGTCCGCGGCCTACTCCGTGAGCCTGGGAACGGGGTTCCACGGCGGGACGATCTTCCCGTCGGTGTTCATCGGCGCGGCCGCCGGTGCCGCGGCCGCCCTCCTGATCCCCGGGACGGCGCTCGCGCCGCTGGTGGCCTGCGGCATCGCCGCCGGGGTCGCGGCCGCCGCCGGGATGCCGGTGACCGCGCTCGTCCTCGCCCTCCTGCTCTGCGTGAGCGCGGGGGCCGCCGTCACCGTCCCCGCGATCCTCGGGGCGCTCGTGGGCACGCTGCTCAAGGGGCTGCTCAACGCCCGCCGGCCCGCGACGGTCGAGTCGTGAACGTCTACGCGCCGCTCGTGCCGGTGTTCGTGGTGGCGCTGCTCGCGCCGCTGCTGACCGGGCTGATGCCGGTGCGGTCGCGGCTGCCGCAGGTGGTCCTGCTCCTGCTCGGCGGCGTGCTCATCGGGCCGTCCGTGCTCAAGATGGCCGCGCCCGACGACGTCACGCTCCTGTCCGACCTCGGGATGGGCTTCCTCTTCCTGCTCGCCGGCTACGAGCTGCAGCCCAGCAACCTGCGCGAGCGGCTCGGCCGCCGAGCCGGCGCGGCGTGGGGCACCTCGCTGGTGCTGGCGGCGGTGGTGGTCCTCCTGATCGTCCGGCCGGACAAGGAGGAGGAGCTGGCGGCCGGGGCGATCGCGCTGACGACCACCGCGCTCGGTGTGGTGCTCCCGGTCCTGCGGGACGCCGGCAAGCTCGACTCCCCGTTCGGCCGGTCCGTCCTCGTGATCGGCGCGTACGGCGAGCTCGGCCCCATCGTCGCGATGGCGCTGCTGCTCGGGAGCCGCGGCTCGGGGGCCGCCGCCGTCCTGCTGGTGCTGTTCGCCGTCCTGGCCGTCGCCATCGCCCTGGTGCCCGGCTCGCGCGCGCCGGTGGCCGTGCGGCTCGTCGAGGGCTCCGAGCACGGCACCGGGCAGAGCACGCTGCGGCTCACGGTGCTGCTGCTCGTGGGCCTGCTCTCGGTCGCCTCGGCGTTCGGGTTCGACGCGGTGCTCGGGGCGTTCGTGGGCGGCATGGTGCTGCGGCGCTGGGCGCCCGGCGACGTCGGGCGCCTGGAGAAGAAGCTCGACGCCGTGGCGTTCGGCGTCTTCATCCCGGTGTTCTTCGTGAGCTCGGGCATGGCCCTGGACGTGGCCTCCATCCTCGCCGCGCCCGCCCTGCCCCTGGTGCTGTTCGCCCTGATGGTGCTGGTCCGCGGCGGCCCGGTGCTGCTGTGGCTGCGCCGGGAGCTGCCCACCGGCGAACGGGTCCAGGCCGCGCTCTACTCCGCGACCGCCCTCCCGCTGCTGGTCGCGCTGACGGGGATCGCGGTGGAGCGCGGCATCATGTCCACGCAGACGGGGGCGGCGCTCGTCGGCGCCGGTGTGCTCTCCGTGATCGTGCTGCCCCTGGTGGCGGGCCGGATCCCGGTGCGCGGCGGCGAGCCGACCGGGAGCGACACCGAGGGACCCGACCGCGCGGCGCCTACGGGTGGCTCGCCGTGACCTCGATGACCTGGTCGAGCCGGTCCAGGGCGGTCTGCAGCTCGTCGATCCGTGCGCGGATCCGGTCGCGCTCGGCGTGCAGCATGGAGCGCTGCTCGGCGTCCGTGTGCCCGGACTCGATGCACGGCAGCAGCTCCGCGATGTTGCGGCTGGTCAGGCCCGCGGCGTACATCTGCTGGAAGAAGCGCACGCGCTCCACCGTCTCGGGCGGGTAGAGCCGCTGCCCGGACGGGCTGCGCCCCGCGGTGAGCAGCCCCTGCTGCTCGTAGTAGCGCACGGCGCGCACCGAGACGCCGGCGCCCCGCGCAACCTCGCCGATGCGGATCGGCGGCTCGATTCCTACCTCGGTGACCGTCATCACGTTCCCTTCCTGCTTGACCCTGACGTCAGCGTCAGGTTTTAGCGTACCTGCCATGGACATCAACAACTCTGTCGCCCTCGTCACCGGAGCCAACCGCGGGCTCGGCCGCGCCTTCGCCCAGCGGCTCCTCGACCGGGGCGCGCGCAAGGTCTACGCGACGGCCCGGCGGCCGGAGTCGGTGGACCTGCCCGGCGTGGAGGTGCTGGCCCTCGACGTCACCGACCCCGCGTCCGTGCGCGCCGCCGCCGAGGCGGCCTCCGACGTCACCCTCCTGGTCAACAACGCCGGCATCACCACGGGCACCAGCCTCCTGACCGGCCCGCTCGACGGCGTCCGGCACGAGCTGGAGACCAACCTGTTCGGCAGCCTGGCGATGATCCGGGAGCTCGCCCCGGCGCTCGCCGCGAACGGCGGCGGCGCCGTCGTCAACGTCCTGTCCGCCATGTCGTGGTTCGGGATCGACGGCGCGAACGCGTACCACCTGAGCAAGGCCGCGGCCTGGGCCATGACCAACGGCGTGCGGCTGGAGCTGGCCGGGCAGGGCACGCTCGTGACCGCCGTCCACCTGGGCCTGGCCGACACGGACATGTCGGCGGGCTGGGCCGTGGACAAGATCGCGCCGTCGGCCCTGGCGGACGCCGCGCTCGACGGCGTCGAAGCGGGCTCCGCCGAGGTGCTCGCCGACCAGTGGACCCGGGACGTCAAGGCCCGGCTGCAGCTCACGCCGGAGGAGCGGGACGCCGCTACCGTGCGGGGCCTGGCGGCGATGTCGGCGGGCTGACCTCCGGCCCGGGCTCCGGCCGGCGGGCCGCGAGCCGCTCGATGACGCCGCGGTTGAACCGGTCGTGCCGCTCGACCCGCAGCCCGGCGGCCTCGACGTGCAGCAGGGGACGGCGCCGGAAGTGCTCGTTCTGGACCCGCACGCTGTACAGCTCGGCGACGGCCTGGAGCGCCCGCAGCGGCGCCGAGGTGCTGACTACGTGGTCGGCCAGGAGCAGCAGGCCGCCGGGCCGCAGCACGCGCACCATCTCGTCGACGGCGCCGCGGTCGTCGGGCACGGCGCACAGCCCGAACGTGCAGACCACGGTGTCGAAGGAGGCGTCGTCGAACTCCAGGTGCTGGGCGTCGCCGACCCGCAGGTCGACCGCGCGGCCCAGCTCGGCGGCGTGCCGGCGGGCCAGGTCGATCATGGCCGGGCTCAGGTCCATCCCGGTCAGGGTGGCGTGCGCGGGGTAGAGGCCCAGGTTGAGGCCCGTGCCGACGGCGACCTCCAGCACCTGGCCGGTGGCCTGCCGGCACACCCAGTCCCGGGTGTCGCCGAACATCCGCTCGGCGCCGTTCATCCTGCGGTCGTAGCGCGCCGCCTGCCGGTCCCAGTGCCGGCGGATCCGGTCCGGTCCGGGTGATCTGACCATGGCGCCTCGCTCGGTGGTCGGGAAACGACTCGGGCGGTGTTGCGGGGAGTCGACGTCGTCAACTCTCCGCAACACCGCCCGAATGTGCGACCTGGGTTCAGCCGACCCGCAGGAACGTCGGGTTGGACTGCCAGATGCTGGTGTACCGCACGCTCTTGCCGGGGACCGGCGCCTCGATCTGCATGCCGTTGCCGGCGTAGATCGCGATGTGCCCCGGGGTCCAGATCAGGTCGCCCGCCTGGGCGTCGGCCCACGACACCGGCGTGCCGGCGTACAGCTGCTGGGACGAGGTGCGCGGCAGGTCGATGCCCACCTGGGCGAAGACGTAGGACGTGAAGCCGGAGCAGTCGAACCCGGACGGCGTGGTGCCGCCCCAGACGTACGGGACACCCAGGTACCGCATCGCGATGGAGACCACCGAGGCGCCCCGCTCCTTCGCGGCCCGCTCGGCCTCCTCGGCCTCGATCTTCGCCTGGTACTCGGCGTTCTCCGTCGCGGAGACCACGGAGACGGCCGACTTCTCCAGCGTCAGCTGTGCGTCCGCGGCGACGGTGATCATCGGCGAGGCCGAGACCGACTCCCGGGCCTGGGCGGTCAGCGCGTTGAGGTCCGCGGTGTTGAGTGCGCCCTGGACGGGCGCGCTCTGCAGCGCCGTCGTGGCCGGTGCCGCCTGCGCCGGGGTGGCGATGAGCGACAGCAGCACGCCGCCGCCGGCAGCCGCGACGACCGCTCCGCGTCCGGCGAACGAGCTGACCTGCTCGCCCGCGGCGCGCGCGACGCCGGCCAGGGGGCGGTGCGCCGCCCGGTGCCGGCCGCGTGCACGGGGGAGTGCGGCCGGTTCGAGGTTGGGATCCATGAAGGCTGGGACCTTTCTGGTTCGGAAGAGGAAGCGCACACGCGGCGTCGTGGTGGGCCGAGCCGAGGTGCGCCCACACTAGCGCCTCCTCCGGCGGTGCGGGACCCACCTGGCGTGATCTTCTTGTGATCTTTTGTTTCCCCCGGGTGCGGGACGGGGACAGGCGCCCGTCCCGCACCCGTCTCGCCTACTGCGGGACGCCCCAGACCTGGGTCCAGAGCCCGTTGCAGTCGTAGATCTGCAGGTCGGTGCCGTCGGCGGTGTTGCCCTGGGGCACGTCCAGGCAGCGGCCCGACTGCGGGTTGTACAGCGAGCCGTCGGCCCGAGCGTCCCACTGCTGCGCCCCGGAGCCGTTGCACTCCCAGAGCTGCACCTTGGTGAAGTTCGCGGTGCCGTTGGCATCCACGTCGAGGCACCTGCCGAACGCCCGGACGGTGCCGTCCGCGCCCATGGACCACGTCTGGCCGGTCGCGGTGCCGCAGGTCCACAGCTGGGCGGCGTTCCCGTTCACCGCCGTGTTGGTGTCGACGTCGAGGCACTTGCCGCCCGGCGCGCCGACCGGCCCGGTGGGTCCGGGCAGGGAGCCGACGCCGAACCGCACCTCGCACTGGTTGCCGGTGCCGAGCCAGGTCGCCGCGAGGTAGAGGTAGGACGTGCCGTCCTCACGCGGGATCGCCGGGGTGGAGTAGCCGGGGCACGACGGCACGCCCGTCGCGTACCCGCCGGTCGGGCTGACGGTGACCGGGGTGGCGGCCTCGGTCCACGCGCCGTTGCCCAGCGAGGTGTTGGCGAACAGCACGGTGCCCGACTCCGCCAGGACCGTCTTGTTCCCGGTGGGCCCGGCGACGACGCGCTGGCCGGACAGCAGGACGGTCCCGTTCGGACCACCGCCGGGGACCCACGAGATGTACGGGGTGTGCAGGAGCTCGCGCGCGTCGGCCGTGCGCACCAGGGTGCCCGCGTCGCCGGCCGCGCCCCAGTCGTAGCCGTTGGCGCTGCGCTTGACGTACACCTCGCAGGCGTGGTCCGGGTCGGTGGCGTCGCGGCACATCTCGTACGCCATCAGGTGGTCGCCGTCCGGCAGCGCGGCGAACGTCTGCATCCCCGGACGGCGCAGGTTGTCGGCCGGGAACGAGACGTCGACGGTCATCGTCGAGCTCCACGTGCGGCCGCCGTCGGACGAGGTGTAGTGGCCGATCACCTGGTTGTTGGTCGGGGTGTTCGCGGGGCGCTCGTCGGAGATGAAGCAGGCGAGCCGGTCGTCCTCGGTGACCAGGAAGACGGGCTCCCAGATGCCGTGGCCCCAGGTGTCGGGCTGGCCCGAGGTCTGCGTGCAGTTGGACAGGAACTGCCAGGTGGCGCCGCGGTCGGTGGAGCGGAAGACCTCGACCTTCTGCGTGCTGTAGTCGCCGACCTGCCACGCGGTGCCCGCGGCGAGGACGTCGCCGGCGGCCAGGCCGTTGATGGCGCGCGGCACCTCGTACAGGGTCGGGGCCTCCAGGTCCCAGCCCGGCGTGTTCGACGTGATGGTCGAGACGGCGGACCACGACTGGCCGCCGTTGGTGCTGCGGTAGACCGGCAGCGCCGTGGGGGAGCCGGTGCCGCCGCGCGCGAACGTGGCGAGCATCGTCTGGTTCGCGCTCTGGTCGTGGTCGAGGCGGACCGCCCGCGGGTAGCCGGCGGTCCCGTTCGGGTGCTGGCCCAGGTCGGGGCTGTAGAGCACGTTGCCCGGGAGGGCGGCGGGGGCGACGTCGTCGGCGGACGCCGCCGGTGTCGTCCGGGCTGATGTCGATGCGAGGGTGCTCGATGCGGTGGTGGTCGACGACGTGGTGGCGGCGGCGATGCTGACCGGCTCGATGTCGGCGGGCTCAGCGGTGGCCGACCCGTTGGTGGCCGTCAGAGCGGACACCGACGGGGTGGTCGACGCCGTGGTTGTCGACGCCGTGGTGGCCGTCGGTCCAGTGATGACCGACGCCGTCCCCAGTGCCGCCGTCGTGCCGGCCGGGGCCGTGGCCAGGGCGAACGCCGCCGCGAGGGCGACGGTGAGTGCGGCTGATCTCCGCGGGATCGTGAGATGTCGAGACATGGTGCAGGACCTCCTTGTCGTGCGCGTGATGTCCGGCAGCGGTGCGGGACGTCGTGCCCGGGATGCACCTTTGCAGACGTTGCAAAGGCAACTGTGGCCCACGATGTGCACACGTTGCAAGACCCGGCGCGCGGCGAAGTCACCTTCTACCCAGTCATTGCGCCCGGAACTCGCGTGATTCCGGGCCCAATGGCTGGGTAGAACGTGACTTTGCGTCTGGGTGCTGGGCGCTGGGTGCTGGGCGCTCGGGAGCTGGGAGCTGGGAGCTGGGTGCTGGGGGCTGGGGGCTGGAGGCTGGAGGCTGGGCACTCGGCACTCGGCACTCGGCACTCGGTGCTCGGCGCCGGGCGTTCGGCGCTGGTTGCTGGGCCTTGGGCGCTGGGCTCGCTGGGCGTTCGGTGCCGTGATCGTCGAGTTCGACACCGACCTCGCCGGCTCAGCCCCCAGGCGGCACCGTTGTGCGCTCGCGGATCGTCGGGACAGAAGTGGGTTCGGCAGTTTGCATTGAGGTCGGCACAGGCCTGTGC
>NZ_JBHWZO010000278.1:0-7838 GCF_042728455.1 Promicromonospora sp. NPDC060204 | reverse complement strand
GCACCTCGCGGTGCCGACCACCTGGCCTTCTACCGACCACCCTCACGTGCCCCTTGTCGTTCGAAGCCGCGCTGACCTGCGACGACGATGTACCACGAAGCATCCCGACGCCTCTCTACAGAGCGCCGGCCGCGCCGGTGTGAGAGCTGGAACAGTCCGAGGGGGGCCTGTGCTTCGCATTCACTTCTCCGCAGTCGATCTGATGCGCACCCGCGTGGGCGGCCGGCTGGACCCCATGTGGGAGCTCGTGCTGAGCATCCATCAGATGACCCGGCCCGAGTCGTACTTCATTTCCTGGAGCCGGCGCTCCCGGCGCAAGCTCGCCGCAGCCGGACTCCTGCGCGACACGGAGCTGCTGGCGGCGCTGGCCCCTGCCAGCGGCTACTTTCCCGACTTCCTGACCCCCGTGAGCATGCCGGCGGACTTCGAGGAGGGCATCGAGACCGTGCTGTCCACGGACAAGTCGCGGCTGCACGCCGAGGTCGGGCGGCTCGACGCCCCGCGGGGCAGCGGCTCCTGGCTCGCAGACGTCGGGGCAGGGAGGCCCGCCGCGCTGCACCGGCTGGGCGTCGCCATGCGGCGCTACCACCGGACCGTCCTGGCCCCGCACCGCGACCAGGCGGCGCAGATCTCCGGCCGCTGGGTGAACCGGCTCGCGCAGCGGACCCTGGCGCACGGTGCCGACGCCGCGCTCGGCACGCTGGGCCCGGCCACCCGCTGGCGGCCGCCGGTCCTTGAGGTCGCCTATCCGGTGAGACGGGACCTGCACCTGGAAGGACGCGGTCTGACGCTCGTCCCCACCTTCTTCGGCATCAACCACCCGATCGCGCTGGCCGATCCCACGCTGCGGCCCGTGCTGGTCTACCCCGTCCACCGCGAGGCCTTCTGGCAGCCCGGCAACGCGACCGACCCTCCCGGCACCGACGCCCTGCGCGAGCTGCTGGGCGAGACGCGTGCCACCGTGCTCCGGCTGCTGGACACGGAGCTGACGACCACCGCGCTGGCGGCCCGCACCGCGACGTCGCCGTCCAGCGTCAGCCGGCACACGGCGGTGCTGCGGCGGGCGGGCCTCATCACCACCACGCGCAACGGCACGTCCGTGCTGCACGTGCGCACCATGATGGGCGACGGTCTGGTCCACAGGGGATGAAGTTCGGCAAGGCTTTGCGGCTGAGCGCGATTCGTTGCCGGTGGTGATCCGGCGTTCCTACGTTGCCTCTGCCCGTTTCCGCAGAGGGACCCACGGAGAAGCAGAGCCATCATGACGCGTCCACCCGTATCGCCCCCGACCCGAGATCCGCAGCGCCCGAGGGGGTGGCCGCGGGAATGGCCAGGCCGGCCACTGCTGCGGTTGGTCGCCGCCGGTCTGGCCGCCGTCATCGGCGGCGTGGCCCTCGTACCCACGCTCGCTCCGCCGTCGGCCCGCGCCCACTCCCACACCGAGTTCTGCTCGGAGCTCGTTGGGCAGGCCGACGAGTACATCTACGAGGACTTTCCCGAGGACGGATCGCCGCCCGTCGAGACCGACGGCGAGAACTACGACTACGAGGCCGAGCTCGACGCGATCCTCGACTCCTACGTCGAACCGACCAGGGCGTACCTGGACCAGGTCCCCGACGAGTGGGCAGCCGAGCCGATGGACAGCAAGAAGCGCCTCGACTGGGAGTACAAGACGTATCTCGCCGGAGACCCCAAGCTCTCGTGGGATGAGTGGAAGGGGACGTACGGGGACGTCAACCGTGACCAGAGCCGAGGCCTGGCCTACGAGCGGGCAACGCTCTCATCCCTGTTCCCGATGGACACCGCCGATTGGCTGTGCCGCGACACCAACCTGCAGGACGGCCGAACGACCAGCGCCGTCAACAACCGGACGCGACAGTTCGTGAACGTCAGTCCTGGAAACACGATCTCGACGGCGCAGCTCAACTCGTACCGGGACCTGACCAGCACCGGCTACAAGGCGCATCACGTCTTCAGCACCACGCCGAGCACCACAACGGCGCAACAGGTGCGCGCCTCCGGCGCCACCTATTCGGTGCAGCGAGCCACCGGGGTCCAGACGAACCCGATCCGGCCCCCTGCCGGGTCCCCGTTCAACCCCCACGGGAGCCCCTGGCGCCCGAGCGGCGGCGCCGTGAACACCATGGCGTCCGCATCCGGTACCAGCGCGAGCAACGCGGCGAACCTCCGCACCGCCAGCAACCAGCTGATGAACTCCTCCTCGCGCCAGTTTCAGTCGCCCTTCCGGGTCGGCGGCATCGACTGGACCTCGCTGGAACTGCGGTACGTCTCCGACGATCCCGACGCGGAAACGTTCGACTACGCCTTCACGGCCACCGAGGTCCCCGAGAGCGCAGAGCCGTCGTATGGCGGCGAGGCGACGCTCGACCTGTCGTCGGACGCCCTGTTCACCTGGCTGGCTCTCGACACGGACCAGTTCTGGGTGAACCTCAACCCCGACCAGCCGGACACGATCATCGACGAGCAGTTCGCCACTACCGAGGCCGGCCGAGTGCTGCTGGAGGCGGACTTCGAGCTCAAGAGCACCCTCTACACGAACTTGCACCCGGACACCGAGTCAGGCGCGGAGTTCTTCGAGTCGTTGGAACCCGGTCCGAACGGAGAACTCTGCTGGGGCTCGTGGCGCATGTGGATCGAGCCGCTCCCGGCCTCGGCTCGCGAGGACGGGGACCAGCTCTACATCCTTGACTCGCCCCTTCGCGTGCAGATGGAGCCGTTCGACGTTGACGCGGCGCCGCCCGGACCATCCTGCGAGGACCTCGTCCCGGAGTCGACCCTCGACGCGAACACCCAGGTGCTCATCGAGAACATGACGCCGCTGATCGAGGAGGCCGTGAACACCGCACCCGAGTACGCGGACCTGCGACGCGTCTACACGGCACGGATCGCGGCGGAGTGGCTGCGGCAGCGGGACGCCGTGCGGCCCGGCGCGTTCCACGACATCATCGGCAGCGGCGACGTGTCGCAGTGGCCGGTTCGCGAGGGCTGGGAGCCACAGGACGTGTACGACGCGTTCCTCGAGGCCCGCGAGACCGTCCAGTTCCGCTACGAGTACGAGCACGGAGGCCTGGACTACTACATGGACGTCACGGGCGGCATCGAGTTCCCCGAGGCTCCCCGCGATCCGATGCCGGCCGCGCAGTTCGAGCAGGAGCACCCCACGCTGCCCAAGAGCGTGCGGACCGCCAAGTACGAGGCCGTCGCCGACCGTGACGCCGCTCCGGAGGACGGCGCCGGGCCAGCCTGGCTCGGCGGCGGCACCCTGGAGACGGCGACGGTCTCGCCCGAGCCAACGCCGACACCGGGCCCCGGCGACGACGACCCCGACGACCGCCCGGGTGACGGGCCGGACAGCCGTCCGGACACCGACGAGCCCGGACCGGACGCCGGCCCGCCGGCGGACGACGAGCTGGCCGCCACGGGGTTCTCCGGCGTCTGGCAGAGCGTGACGGCGCTCGCGCTGCTGCTGGCAGGCGCGGCCCTGATCCTGGCCCGCTCCCGGCTGCACCGGGCCGACGCGACTGGGCACCACGCGCGTCGTCCTTGATGCGCGCACGAGGTGCCGGGCCGGCAGAGCACCGCCGGCCCGGCACCCTCGCTGACGGCTCAGACTTCCTCGGACGTGGCCGGGTCCTGGCCGGCGGTCCGACCGTCCGGCCGTCCGCCCACGGCGGTGATCCGGGCGACCTCGTCGTCGGTGAGTGCGACGTCGAAGATCGCCAGGTTCTCCCGCTGCCGGTCGCGGCCCGCGGTGCGCTATATTGATGGACGTCAACATAGACATACATCGATACAGCAGGAGGGCCGCGATGACAGCATCCACGCCGTCATCCTCACGCGGGCTGGAGTCGCACGCGATGGGCGTGGACGCCGCGACAGCCGTGGCGTCCACGCTCAAGGCCCTGGCCGAGCCGCTGCGGCTGCGCATGCTGTCGGCCGTCGCGACCAGCCCGGACGGCGAGCTCACCGTGGGCGAGCTCGCCACGCTGACCGACGTCTCGCAGCCCACGGTGTCCCACCACCTCAAGGTGCTGCGCGACGTCGGGCTCCTGACGTCGGACCGGCGGGGCACCTCGGTCTGGTACCGGATCGAGCCGGCCTACCGCGGCGCCGTGAACACGCTGCTGGACCGGTTCGCCCCGGCGGCGGTCGACGTGGCGGGCCGGGCGCACCTGACCGCGCTGGAGAACGTCGAGCCGGCCCTCGACCGGCTGGCCGCGTCGCTGGCCGAGCGGTTCCCGGCGACGTCGCGCGGCGAGTGCGTGCGGGTGGTCCGCGAGTCGTACACGGCGCTGGTCCGGCGGGGCGGCGAGGCCACCCACCTGGTCGCGCTCACCGAGCACTTCGCGCGGCAGCGGATCATCGACGCGGAGCGGGCGCACGCGCGGGAGACCGGCGCGGACGGCGCGCGGCGGCTGCCGCAGGTGCTGTTCGTCTGCGTGGCCAACGCCGGGCGGTCCCAGCTCGCCGCCGCCCTGATGCGGCACTACGCGGGCGACCAGGTGGTGGTCCGCTCCGCCGGCTCGGCGCCCGCGGCCGACGTGCACGCCGGAGTCCGCGGGCTCCTGGCGGAGCTCGGCGACGCCGCCGCGGCCGACGAGGTGGACGACGTGACCCGCTTCTACCCCAAGCCCCTGACCGACGACGCGGTCCGCGCGGCCGACGTCGTGGTGACCATGGGCTGCGGCGACGTCTGCCCGGTGCTGCCCGGCACCCGGTACGAGGACTGGATGGTGGGCGACCCCGCGCTCGCCTCCCCCGCCGGCGTCGCCGCGATCCGCGACGAGCTCGACGAGCGCGTGCGCGCCCTGCTCGCCGACCTGGCGCCACAGGCCGCCTGACCCACCCCCAGAGCCGGAGAGACTCATGAGCAGCACCGAGACCAGCAAGCCGTCCGCCCTGTTCGTCTGCGTGCACAACGCGGGCCGCTCCCAGATGGCCGCGGGGTTCCTGCGCGAGCTGTCGGGGGACGCCGTCGAGGTGCGCTCGGCCGGGTCGATGCCCGCCCAGATGATCAACCCGACCGCCGTCGAGGCCATGCTGGAGCGGGGCATCGACATCCGCGCCGAGCAGCCCAAGGTGCTGACGGACGAGGCCGTGCGGGCCTCCGACGTCGTCATCACCATGGGCTGCGGGGACGCCTGCCCCTGGTACCCCGGCAAGGACTACCAGGACTGGGAGCTCGACGACCCCGCCGGCCAGGGCATCGAGGCGGTGCGGCCCATCCGCGACGAGATCGAGCGGCGCGTGCGCGGGCTGCTGGGGCAGCTCGGCGTGGAGCCCACCGCGTGACGCACGACGTCTCGACGCCCACCTTCCAGCAGGTCGGGCCGGAGCCCGCCGCGCCGGATGCGCCGGCTCGACCAGCGCTGTGGCGGCGCGCACTCGCCGAGGCCCTGGGCACGGGACTGCTGGTGGCGATCGTTGTCGGTTCCGGGATCGCGGCGCAGAGCCTCTCCCCGGACGACGTCGGGCTGCAGCTCCTGCAGAACAGCCTCGCCACGACCCTCGGGCTCGCCGTGCTGATCGCGGTGCTCGGACCGGTCAGCGGAGCGCACCTCAACCCGGTGGTCACGGGGGTGGACTGGTTCACCGGTCGCCGCGACGGCTCCGGCGTGCGCGCGGGCCACGGCGGCGTCTACGTCCTCGCGCAGGTCGCGGGAGCCGTGGGCGGCGCGCTGCTGGCGAACGCTATGTTCGGCGTCCCGGCGGGGTTGTCGGCGAACGAACGGGTGACCGGGCCGCACCTGCTGGCCGAGGTCGTGGCGACCGCGGGGCTGGTGCTGGTGATCCTCGGGCTGCAGCGGTCCGGGCGCGCCGCCTGGATCCCCGCGGCGGTCGGCGCCTACATCGGCGCGGCCTACTGGTTCACGAGCTCGACGTCGTTCGCCAACCCCGCCGTGACTGTCGGGCGCGTGTTCAGCGACACCTTCGCCGGCATCGCCCCACCCTCGGTGCTGCCGTTCGTGGCCGCCCAGCTGGTGGGCGGGGCGCTCGGCGTGCTGATCGCGGCGGCCCTGTTCCCACTGCAACCCGTCCTGCAGATCGAGAGCGGCGGCGCGACCGCCGCCCGTCCACCAGAGGAAACCCTGTGAGCACCGCACCCTCCCTCAAGATCGTCGTCGTCGGATCCGTGGCTGCGGGCACCTCGGCTGCCGCCAAGGCGCGGCGCAACACCGAGACCGCCCGGATCACCGTCTACGAGCGCGACCACGACATCTCCTACTCCGGCTGCGGCCTGCCCTACTTCGTGGGCGGCGAGGTCGGGACGATCGACGAGCTCACCCCGCGTGACGCGGCCTGGTTCAAGGACCGGTACGACGTCGACGTCCGCACCGGTCACGAGGTCACGGCCGTCGACGCCGCCGCCCGCACCATCACCGTGCGCGACCTGGCCACGGGGGCCACGTCCGAGGACACGTACGACGAGCTCGTCCTGGCCACGGGCGTGCGCAGTGTGGTGCCGCCGCTGCCCGGCGTCGACCTGCCCGGCGTGTTCACGGTGCGCAATCCTTCCGACGCCCGGAGGATCCGCGAGTGGATCGAGACCCGTCAGGTACACCGGGCCGTCGTGGTCGGTGCGGGGTACATCGGGCTGGAGATGACCGAGCAGCTCACCGAGCGCGGCATCGCGGTGACGGTGGTCGAGGCCCTGGAGCACGCCATGCCCCGGATGGACGCCGACATGTCGGCGCGCGTGGACGCAGAGCTGCGCCGAAACGATGTCGACCTGCGGCTGGCCACGCGGGTCGCCGCGATCGAGGGCGACGGGACAGGTGTGACCGGTGTGCGCGTCGGCTCGGCCGAGGACGGCGAGTCCGTGCCGGCCGACCTGGTGATCGTCTCGGTGGGCGTGCGGCCCAACCTGGAGCTCGCCCAGCAGGCCGGCGTGGCGATCGGGCCGACCGGCGCGATCGCCGTCGACCGGCAGGGGCGGACGGACGTGCCGCACGTGTGGGCGGTCGGTGACGTCGCCGAGTCGTTCAACCTGATCACCGGCGAGCCGGCATGGGTGCCGCTGGGCTCGACGGCGAACAAGATGGGCCGCATCACCGGCGACGCGATCACGGGCGGCACGCTGGAGCACCGCGGAATCCTGGGCACCTCGATCGTGCGGGTCTTCGACGTGGCCGTCGCCCAGACGGGGCTCACCGAGGACCAGGCCCGTGCGGCCGGGTACGACGTCGAGGTGCTGCACAACATCAAGCCCGACCGGCCGGAGTACCTGGGCGGGAAGCCCCTGCTCATCAAGGCGGTGGCCGACCGCGCCTCCGGGCGGCTGCTGGGGGCCCAGGCGATCGGCGCCTCGGGCGCGGACAAGCGCATCGACGTGCTGGCCACCGCCATCACCTACGGGGCCGACGTCGCCGACCTGTTCCACCTCGACCTGGCCTACTCCCCGGCGTACGCGACCACGAAGGACCCGGTGCACTACACGGGCATGGCGCTGACGAACGCGATCCACGGGAGCGCGCCGCTGATCACTCCGGCCGAGCTGGCCCGGCGTCGGGCCGACGGCGAGAAGGTGCAGGTCGTGGACGTGCGCTCGGCCAAGGACCGGGCCAGAGGCTTCGTGGACGGGTCCGTGCACATCCCGCTCGCGGAGCTCAGGGCCCGGGCCGGCGAGCTGGACCCGGCCGTGCTGACCGTGACGTACTGCAACAAGGGCGTCACCGGGAACGCCGGCCAGAACGTGCTGCGCAACCTCGGGTTCGAACGGGTCTACAACCTGTCCGGCGGCAACAAGAACTACCAGTCCTGGGCGGGCGCCCGGTAGTCACCGCTACGTCCGGAGGGCGCGAGCCGGGCACCGTGCC
>NZ_JBHWZO010000277.1:0-7855 GCF_042728455.1 Promicromonospora sp. NPDC060204 | reverse complement strand
CCTGACAACCCTCGTTGAGTGCTGGGTATTTGTGGTTCCGGAACCGGAAAACCCACAAATACCCAGCACTCAACGAAGACTAGACGCCGTCGTCGACCCGCACGCGCTCCGTGAGCCCGCGGAGGAACCCGGCGCCCCACGCCATGTGCATCGTCACGAGCGTGGCCGGCAGGGCCAGCGCCGAGCGCAGGTCGAGCCGCGGGCGGCGCGTCGCCGCGTGGGCCGACGCCGCGACCACACCCAGGAGGTAGGCGGCCGGCGGCACGAGGCCGACCAGCGTCACGGGCAGCGAGCCGGCCACGGCGCCGCCGATCGCCACCAGCACGGACACGCCCATCACGACCAGGGCGGTCGGCGGGGCGAGGTAGCGCAGGTTGGCGGTGCCGGGGTTGCGGCGCACCACCTCGCGACGCCACATGCCGGTGCGCCAGAACTGCGTGGCGACGGCGCCCAGCGTGCGGCGCGGCTTGTACTCGACCACGAGCGACGGGTCGAACCACAGCAGGCTGCCGCTGGTGCGCAGGCGCAGGCACAGCTCCCAGTCCTGGGCCCGCACGTACACGGGCGAGTACCCGCCCACACGCTCCAGCGCCTCGCGGCGGAACGTGCCCAGGTAGACCGTCTCGGCGGGGCCGGCGACGCCGCCCGTGTGGAAGGACGCGGCGCCCAGGCCCGCCGGGTGGCTCATCGCGCGCGCGACGGCCTTCTGCACCGGGGTGTCGCCGACGGGGAGCATCCGCCCGCCGACGCCGTCCGCGCCGGCGGCCTGGAGGGCCTCCACGGCGCGGCGCACGTACGTGGGCTCGGCCACCGTGTGGCCGTCCACCCGGACGAAGATCGAGTGTCCCTCGGGCATGCGCTCCAGGCCTGCGTTCAGGCCGAGCGGCTTGGAGCCCGTCGGGTTGTCCACCACGGTGACGCGTCCGGTCTCGACGGCGAGCTTGTCCGCGATCTCGCGGGTGCGGTCCTTGGACGGTCCCACCGCGAGCACCATGTGCAGCGGGTGCGGGTAGTCCTGGCCCAGGATCGAGCGCACCATCGCCTCGAGATAGGGCTCCTCGTCACGTACGACGGCGACCACCGTCACCAACGGCATGCTCGCCGCCTCTACCCGCTCGGGCACGAGGCCCCCTCTCGTTGACGCGCTGGCGGGACCCGTGGGTCCACGATCTCGTGTTCTCAAAGTATTCGGAAACATCGGAGGCGGGCGCCGCGCGTGCGGTGCCCGCCTCCGACGACTCAAGCAGTGGTGCGGTGTCGGTCGTCAGACGTCACGCGTCGACGCGACGGAGGCGCGACATCGGCGAGAACTCGCCGGGCATGACGCGCTTCTGGCCGTCGCCGAGCGCCTTCTCGAGGATGCGGATGTCGCGCACCAGGTTCTCGAGGCCCTTGGGCTCGAGCGAGGAGGCGTGGTCCGAGCCCCACATGGCGCGGTCGAGCGTGATGTGCCGCTCGACGGCCACGGCGCCCAGCGCCACGGCGGCGAGGGAGATCTGCAGGCCGGTCTCGTGGCCCGAGTAGCCGACGGGCACGCCGTAGCGCTCCTGCAGCGTCGTGATGGTGCGCAGGTTCGCCTCCTCGGGGGGAAGCGGGTAGGTCGACGTGGCGTGCAGGATCACGAGCTTGCTCGTGTCCAGGATCTCCACGGCGGCGTCGATCTGCTCCAGCGTCGACATGCCGGTCGACAGGATGATCGGCTTGCCGGTGGCGGCGAGCGCACGAAGCATCTCGTGGTCGGTGACCGAGGCGGAGGCGACCTTGTGGGTCGGCACGCCCATCTTCTCCAGGAAGTCCACCGAGGGGGCGTCCCACGGAGAGGCGAACCACTGGACGCCCTTCTCCTTGGCGTACGCGTCGATCTCCGTGTACTCGGGCTCCTCGAACTCAACCTTGTACTTGTACTCGAGGTACGTCATCTCGCCCCAGGGCGTCTGACGGATCTTGTCACGCTGGTCCTTCGGCGTGCTGATCTCCGGAGTGCGCTTCTGGAACTTCACGGCCTGGCATCCGGCCTCGACCGCGACATCGATCAGCTTCTTGGCGATCTCGACGTCACCGTTGTGGTTGATGCCGATCTCACCGATCACGTACACGGGCTGGTCGGCGCCGACCTGCAGGTCGCCGATAGTGACCGGCGCGGGCTGCGCGTTCGTCGCGCTCATAAGAAGGTCCTTCCGAAAGGGTCGAGCACAGGGTAGTGCTGTTACGTGTCGTCGGGACTAACCGGTGACGACGGGGGTCTGGGTGGCTGCCGAACTGGCGGTGACTTCACCCGGACGCGCAGCGAGTATACGGTCACAGATCTCACGGATCGCGCCGTTCCCGCCCTCGCGGGAGAGCACGAGCCGGGCCTGCGCCTTGACCTCGGGGCGCGCGTCGGCGACCGCGACGGGCCACCCGACGACGGCCATGGCGGCCAGGTCGTTCACGTCGTTCCCGACGTACGCGACCCGTGCCGGGTCGAGGTCCTGCTCGGCGATCCACGCCCGGAGGGCGGTGGCCTTGTCCTCGACACCGTGCATGACCTGCACCTTCAGCTTGTCGGCGCGGGACGCGACCACCTTGTTGGTCTCGGTCGAGAGGATGAGGAACGGCAGGCCGGTCCGGCGCAGGCGGGACACGCCCATGCCGTCGCCGCGGCTCACGCGCACCTGCTCGGTACCGTCCTGGTCCACGTAGGCGTGGTCGTCGGTGTGCACGCCGTCGAAGTCGGTCACGAGCGCGTCGACGTCGAGCGGCACCGGCGCGGCGTCGCTCTCCTGGTCGACGAGCTGGCGGGCGAGCCAGAGGTCGCGCGGCTCGTCGATCTCGATGGACCACTCGGGCGCCAGCGGCTGGATGCCGACGTCGCCGAAGAAGCGGCGGCCGGTTTCACGGAACCCGTCGGTGCGCATCACGTAGAACGCACCGGTCTCGCGGAAGTGCGGGGCGCGGTCCTGCCGGCGCGGACGGAAGTCGGTGGTGTGGCCCACGGGCGTCGCGACGCCGTCGTCGATGCGCCACTGGAAGTCGTGCGTCTCGGAGACCGCGACGACGACGTCCTTCTCGCCGCGCGTGACGCGGCGGATCGCGGTGTCCAGGTCCTCGGGGTCGATGAACGGCGAGGTGCACTGCACCAGCACGGTGACGGGCGGGATCTCCTGGGCGGGCAGGCCGCCGTCCCCGGCCTCGACGCGGTCGAGCACGTGCAGCAGGGCCGACTCGGACGACGCCGTGCTGCCGGCGATCTCGGCGGGGCGGACCACCACGCGCGCACCGTGCAGCCGCGCCTCTGCGGCGATCTCGTCGTGGTCGGTCGAGACGATGACCTCGGCCACCGACGGGGCGGCGAGGGACGCCTGGACGGCACGTCCGACGAGCGTGATCCCGTCCACCCGCGCGAGGTTCTTCAGGGGTACACCCTGTGAACCTCCCCGGGCCGGGATGACTACGACGGCGGACGGGGTTTCACCGGGTACTGACATACGTGGCACTCTCGGATCGGGACTGGACGGGTACGCCGTCCACACTAGCGCGACCCGCGCCGTCCGACGCACACGGGCCCGCCCCCGGCGCCGGGCAGGATGTGGGATCCTGCCGTTGCGCGGCGACAGCCGCCGGTCCCCCAGAAGAATCCCCACGAAACGGTATGCGGCGCCCCAGAAGCCGGCGTGACCGTGCCGAGAACGGAGACAGCTCGAGTGCCCGGAACCGAAGGTCGCATGGCGAACTCCCCGCACGACGGCGACGTGCCTCGAGCCGTTTCCCGGACCAAGCGGCGTGAGAACGCGCAGCGTACCGCCGAGGTGATGCGCGCTCTGCAGCGGGCCACGGGCTCCCGGCCGAAGCTGGACGCGGCCACCACGCGCGCGCTCGCGCGGGGCGTCATCGCCTGGAAGCACGTCCCCGCGGTGCACGCGGCACTGCTCGCCGGCGCGAGCAAGGCGATCGACCGCGGGGACCTGCCCGCAGCGGCCGTGCTGACCCGGCTGCTGCGGACCGGCGCGCCCGACGCCGAGACCCTCCGCCTCGCCGGCATCGTCGCCCTCCTCGGCGGCGACGCCGAGGCGGCGGAGCAGCACTTCTACGACGCCTCCAAGGGCACCGGCTCGGTGGCCCGCCGCCACACCAACGCGAAGCGCGCCGTCGAGGACATGCAGCAGTTCATGGACTTCCGGGCCGGGATGCGCACCGACGACGGCCCGGCGGACCTCGCCGACCTGCGCGAGCTCGCGGCGTCGGTCCCCCTCGCGAACCGCAGGGCGGCAGACGCCGCGTTCGGCCGCTACCTCGTCGCGTGCCTGACCCACGGCGTCGAGGGGCCGCTGGGCGACCTCCTGGACGCGTTCGCCGACGCCGGCCGCATGACGGTGCTGGAGGCGAAGCCCGACCTGCTCGACGTCGCCGTCGAGAACGCCGAGTACATCGCGGCCGACGGCGACCACGCCGGCGCGCTGCACCTGCTGCAGGGCACGTTCCGCCAGTACGGCATGGTCACCGAGCGGTACCTCGTCGCCCTCGGCACCACGCTGTCGGCGCTCAGCCGGTACGACGCGGCGCGCCGGGCCTTCCGGATCGCCAGCCCCGGCCTCGGTTCGGCCCGCGCGGCGCAGGTGGCCTGGATCATGCACGACGACCAGTCGGCGCACGACCTGGCCCGCAAGGCGATCCGCAACGACATGCCGCGCACGTCGGTGCGGACCGTGCTCGCCCGGTCCGAGAACCCGGTCACCCCGGCGGAGGCGGACGCCCCCACGGGCGGTATGGGCCACGTCGCGTTCTACGTGGACCGCGGGGAGAACTTCGGCGACATCGTGCTGCCGGACGCCGTCCGGGACGCGGTCACGGAGCCCGCCGGCCCTACCGAGTGGACGTCGTTCCACGCGCACCAGGTGTTCGACGACGAGTTCGTCCGGATCGCGAACGCCCAGCGCGCGCTCGTCGTGGGCGGCGGCGGCCTCTTCCTCCCGGACACCTCGCCCAACTCGAACAGCGGCTGGCAGTGGAACGTGCCGCCCGCCTCGCTCGACGCGCTGACGGTGCCGGTCTACGCCTTCGCCGTCGGCTTCAACCTCTTCACCGGGCAGCGGTTCAAGGGCGACCTGTTCCGCCGCAGCCTGATCGAGTTCACGCGCAAGGCCGAGTTCCTGGGTCTGCGCAACACCGGCTCGATGGAGCGCGTGCGCGACCTGCTGCCTGCCGAGCTGCACGACAAGGTGCGCTACGTGCCCTGCCCGACCACCGTGCTCGAGCACATCCGCCCCGAGCTGCCCGCCGGACGCACCGGCTCCGGGACGGTCCTGGTCAACGCGGCCTTCGACCGCAGCGAGCGGCGCTTCGGCGCCGGGTACGCGGACTTCCTCGAGCAGATCGTCGAGCTCGCGGAGAAGGCGGGCAAGGGCGGCGCGGAGGTCCGGATCGCCGCGCACACCCGCGGCGACCTGAAGCTGGCCAAGGACCTCGAGGCGGCGCACGACCTGGTGCTGCCCGTCGACGAGCTGCACTACATGGACCAGGCCGACGCGCTCGCCGTCTACCGGCAGGCGTCGCTCGTGATCGGCATGCGCGGCCACGCGACGATGATCCCGTTCGGCCTGGGCACCCCCGTCCTGAGCATCGTGTCGCACCCGAAGATGCGGTACTTCCTGGAGGACGTGGAGCGCCCGGACTGGGGCTACGACGTGGCGGACGCCGACCTCGGCGCCCGGCTCGCGGAGCGGACCCTCGACGTGCTGGCCCGCGAGGACGAGTACCGGGCCGACGTCGCGGACCGCCAGCAGCTGCTGCTCCCGCACGTCCGCGCCGCGGCCGCGGACGTCGCCAAGGCTTGACCTCTCGTGTCACCACATCGCCGTTAGACTCAACCGGTCTCAGTACACCGAAAGGGAGTTATCTCGATGCCCACCATGCGGAGCGTGCCGCTCGGCCGTGAACCGGGCGACGCGGAGATCGCATCGTTCGCCGACCTGATCGACAGGCCCCTGCTGATCGTCGGCAACGGGCCGTCGTCGGCCATGCCTCCCTATCACCGGATCCCGGCGGACGTGGTCGTCTTCCGGATGAACTGGTTCTTCCTGGAGAGCAACTACCACTTCGGTGACCGGGTCGACGCGTACTTCAGCGCCATCCCGAACGAGAAGCTGGAGAAGCTGCTGCAGGACGAGGTCCGCTCGGGACGCTACGACGTCCGCCGGATCCTCAGCCCGATGCGCCACGCCGCGAACCGAGACGGCGACAAGTACGGCCTGGACCCGCTCGCCGGCGTCGAGGAGCTGGACTCCTGGTCCATCCCGGCGCGCCACCCCCGCCTCGCCCGCGCCTTCATGAGCCGGCCGGGCCTGCCCACCACGGGCATGCAGGCCCTGGCGTTCGGCCTCGGGGTCGGCTTCCGCGAGGTCTACCTCGCGGGTGTCGACCTCTACGAGTCCAAGGACAGCCGCTACGGCTACACGGTCACGCAGGCGGCGGAGTCCGCGCTCAAGGACAAGGACCTCACGCCGGGCTACGAGTCGGCCCACGGCCTGGACTCCGACCTCGCGTTCCTGCGCTCCTGCCTCGCCGAGTTCCCGGACGCGACCATCCGTTCGGTGAGCCAGTCGGACACGCTGCACCTGTTCGTGCCCCCGGCCGACGAGCTGACGGAGCGCCCGCACCTGACGCCCGAGGCGGTGCCGACGCTCGCCGTGTCCAAGGACACGGTGGACCTCGAGCTCCCCGAGGTCGGCGAGGACACCTCCATGATCGTCCCCGCGGTCGGCGGTCCGCTGTGGAAGGAGATCGACGGTCGTAAGTGCGCGTACATCACCGTGGTCTCCGGCTCGTACCACCACGGCGCGCGCGCCCTCGCGAACTCGCTGCGCGAGCACTCGGACGTCCCGCTCATCGCGCTCGTCACGCCCGACGCCGACCGCAGCGCCCTGGCCGCCAGCGACATCCGGACCATCCAGGTCCCGGGCATCCGCAACCCGATGAACTCGGGCGGCAACAAGATCCAGGCGCGCTTCGCGATGACGTACACGAAGCTGCACGTGTTCCGGCTCGACTTCTTCGACCGCGTCGTCTACCTCGACAGCGACACCGTCGTGAAGGGCAGCCTGGACGAGCTGTTCGAGGGCGACGACTTCGCCGCCGTGCCCGACGCCGGCCTGGACCTGCCCGACGGCAACGTGTTCAACTCCGGCGTCTTCGCCGTGAACCCGTCGCACGGGATGTTCGAGAAGATGATGTCGCAGCTCGGCCACACCACGTCGTACGACGGTGGCGACCAGGGCTTCCTCAACCAGTTCTTCTCGGACTGGCGCAAGCTGCCGCTGGAGTACAACACCACCAAGCGCATCTACTCCCACCACCCGCAGGTGTTCAACGAGGAGGACGTCAAGGTTCTCCACTACGTGGGCCGCAAGCCGTGGGAGCCGACGTCGACGGGCGAGCGGTACGACCAGCTCGACTACGCCTGGCTCGACTACCTCTCCGACTGGGAGAAGAACGAGCTGGTGCGCGAGCTGCGCCACACCGCGGCCGGCGGCAAGCCGCCGGAGGCCGGCAGCAGCAGCCCGTTCCGGCAGGCCCAGCTCGCCAACCGGACGAACAAGGCGAACGAGGCCGTGCGGCTGCTCGAGGGCGTCATCGCGGAGCGGCAGCCGACGTCGGGCGAGCTGCGCGAGCTGGCCAAGGCGTACCGCCGGCTGGGCCGGCACGACGACTGCGCGCGCGTGCTCAAGCAGGCGTACGCGATCGACCCGCGCCGCAGCGTGATGAAGGACATGATGCTGGCGCAGGCGCGCTCCATCAAGAAGAAGCTCGCCTGAGCCGGAGGCGCAGCGCAGGGTGAGGGCCGAGGAACGAGGCACTCGCCCGGAGCGGAGCCGCAGGC
>NZ_JBHWZO010000276.1:0-7892 GCF_042728455.1 Promicromonospora sp. NPDC060204 | reverse complement strand
TGGTCATGGTGTTCCAGCCCGCCCCGATCACGCCGGGGGTCGAGCCCGCCGAGGGCGAGGTCCTGCCGGGCGCGGCCGGTGCGGGCGAGACCGGCGGGGGTGCCGGCGGTGGCGTCGCCACCGCGACCAAGGTGCAGGTCACAGCGGCGCAGCGCGTCGTGGTGACGGTGGTGCGGTCCCGGGGTCCGGCCGCCGTGGCGATCGCCGTCTGCGCGCTCGCGACGGTGATTCTCGGCATTTTCCCGTCTCTGGTTCTTAATCTGGCGGCAGAGGCAAGTAAGTTCGTGCCGTGACCTCCGTACCGCTGCCGCCCCAGACGACGACGGGTACGTCGGCGTCCGCCCCGCCGGCCGCTCCGACTGACCTGCCCGACCCGACCGCGCTCGGCCTGCCGATCACGGACCCGGAGCTGGCGTCCCGTCTCGCGGACCGGCTGACGGTGGTCGACGACGTGCTGTCGGACGCCGTCTCCAGCGCCGACAAGCTGGCGGACGGCGCCTCGCGGCACCTCGTCGACGCGGGCGGCAAGCGGTTCCGGCCGCTGCTCACCCTGCTCACGGGTGAGCTCGGCGACGGTGCGGCCCCCGGCGTCGTGGACGCCGCCGTGGTGGTCGAGCTGACACAGGTCGCCTCGCTGTACCACGACGACGTCATGGACTCGGCGCCGATGCGCCGGGGGGCTCCGGCGGCGCACATGGTGTGGGGCAACTCGGTGGCGATCCTGGTGGGCGACATGCTCTTCGCCCGGGCCTCGGCCCGGGTGGCGGAGCTGGGCCCCGAGGCCGTGATCCTGCAGTCCCGCACGTTCGAGCGCATGTGCATGGGGCAGCTGCACGAGACGATGGGCCCGGACGACGGCGAGGACGAGGTGGCCCACTACCTCCAGGTGCTGTCGGACAAGACGGCGTCGCTGCTGTCGGCGTCGGCCCGCCTGGGGGCCATGCTCTCCGGTGCGCCGAAGGACCAGGTCGAGGCCGTGGGCGCGTTCGGCGAGAAGGTCGGCGTCGCCTTCCAGCTCGCCGACGACGTGCTGGACGTCGCGTCGTCGGGGGAGACCTCGGGCAAGACGCCGGGCACGGACCTGCGCGAGCACGTCCCGACCATGCCCGTGCTGCTGCTGCGCCGGCACGTCGCGTCGGGCTCCGCCACCGACGAGGACAAGGACCTGCTCGCGACGCTCGACGGCGACCTGTCGTCCGACGAGGTGCTGACGGCCGCGCTGCAGCGCCTGCGGGCGCACGCCGTGCTCGCCGACACGCGGGAGCTGGCCGTGCGCTGGGCGCGCGAGGCCGCCGCCGAGCTGGCGCCGCTGCCGGACGGACCGGTCAAGGACTCCCTGGAGCAGTTCGCGCAGGCCCTGGCGGACCGGGCGGTCTGACCCCGACGGGTCCCGCCGCCGCGGCGGGACCCGGACCCCCGGGGGACCCGGACCCCGGCGAGACCTGGAACCCGTCGATACGGGAAGCGTTCCGCCGCCCCGGTTGCCGCGAGCAATGGTGCCGCGATCCGGTTCGTCGAACCGATTGCTTTGGCGAGACGCCCGAAATTGCCCGGATTAGACCTCGACATCCCCGGCGCTTACCAGACACACTCATACAATCTGGACGTGTCGTATGGGTAGTCCTGCCCACCGAAATTCCACGACGATTCACCCTTCCCCCCGGTAGTGTGCTCCCGTTGCGCCTGTGTGTGCCGTCCAGGCGGGCAAATTTTCGGTGGCGTGATGAAGAGGAGGACGCATGAGCTTTGTCTCACGCGTGTACGAGAACCGCAGATCGGCAGCATCGGTCGGTGTGGTGACCCTCTTCGGCGCGGGGCTCCTGGGCTTCGCGCTCCTCTACGACGGTGAGGCGACCGCCGACGTCGAGCTCAACGACTCCGGCGTCTGGGTGACCCAGACCGCCTCGGGCAAGCTCGGCCGGTTCAACTACGAGGCCAAGGCCCTCGACGGCACCCTGCTCGCCAACTCCGCGAGCTTCGACGTGGAGCAGGACGCCCAGCGCGTGCTCCTGGACAGCTCGGGCGACTCGTCCGCGAGCCCCATCGAGCCGGCGCAGCTCACGCTGCGCGGCACCATGAAGTTCCCTGCCGGAGCGCAGGTCGCCGCGGGTGGCGCCACCACCGCGGTGTACGACGACGAGTCCGGCAAGGCCTGGGTCATGCCCTTCGACGGCGCGGTCGCGTTCGACGAGAAGAAGCTCAAGCCCACGGTCAAGGCCGGCCCGGGCGGCACGCTCGCGGTCGCCAAGGACGGCACCGTGTTCCTGGCCGTGCCGGCCGACGGCAAGCTCTACACGGTCACCACCAGCTCGCAGGGCGTCGCCGAGGACCCCGAGGAGTCCTCGCTCGCCGTGAGCGCCGACGCCAAGCTCCAGGTCTCCGCGGTCGGCGACCAGCCGGTGGTGCTGAACCAGTCCACGGGCAACCTGATCCTGCCCGGGGGTGACTCGGTCGAGATCGAGGACGGCTCCCAGGGCATGCTGCAGCAGCCGTCCGCCGAGGCGGACAACGTGGTGCTGGCCACCACGAAGGGCCTGGTCTCCCAGCCGCTCGGCGGCGGCGACGCGACCACGCGGACGGCGCAGGGCGGGCCGTCGGCCCCCGTACAGCTCAGCGGGTGCGTCTACGGCGCCTGGAACTCGGGCCAGGTCATCCGTGACTGCGAGGGCACGGACAACGACGTGGACCAGGTGCTCGAGGGTGTGAGCGCCGGCATCAGCCTCGTCTACCGCGTGAACCGCAACATCATCGTCCTGAACGACGTCGCGAACGGCTCGCTGTGGATGGCCGCCGACCAGTTCGAGAAGGTCGACGACTGGGACCTCAAGATGCCCGAGGACGCCGAGGGCGAGAAGACCGAGTCGGAGCAGACCACGCCGGAGCAGGTCGACCAGTTCGTGGCCGAGCGCAACAAGGCCAACCGTCCCCCCGTCGCCAAGGACGACTCGTTCGGCGTGCGGCCGGGCCGCACCACGGTCCTCAACGTGCTGGGCAACGACGTGGACCCGGACGGCGACGTGATGGTCGTGAAGGTCAAGGGCGAGGTCGACGGCGAGATCGGCGTCGACCGGGTGCTCGACGGCGCGGCCCTGCAGGCGAACGTGCCGGCGGACGCGACCGGGACCACCAGCTTCACGTACGAGGTGAACGACGGCCGCGAGGGCGGCGTCGACGAGGCCTCCGTGGACGTCAAGGTGGTGCCGCTGGAGGAGAACAACCCGCCGATCCAGTCGGGCGAGCCCGTGCTGCGGGTGGGCCAGGACGGCATGGCGACCATCAAGGTGCTGCCGTACTTCAAGGACCCGGACGGCGACGACATGTTCCTGTCCAACGCCAGCAGCGCCGACCCCCTGGACGAGGTGCGGTTCCGTCCGGACGGCACCATCGAGTTCCGCGACGGCGGCGCGGCCACCGGGCGCAAGGTCGTGGACATCACGGTCTCCGACGCCTTCGGGCTGCCGTTCCAGGGCAAGCTGCTGATCGAGGTCATCGGCACCAACGTGCCCCCGGTCGCCGTGCAGGACCACGTGACCGTGCTGACCGGCGAGCCCGCGACGGTGCGGCCCATGGCCAACGACTTCGACCCCAACGGCGACAAGCTGCGCCTGACGGCGGTGGCCGACAAGCCGGGCCTGACGATCACGCCCAACTACGGCGCCGGCACCTTCCGGGTCGCGAGCGACTCGGCCGGCTCGTACGACGTGACCTACCAGATCACCGACGGCCCCGAGCCGACCATGGGCCTGGTGCGCGTGGACGTCGTGGACCCGCCGGACGAGGCGGGCCCGCCCGTCGCGGTCTCCGACCAGGTGCTGCTGCCGACCGGCGGCTCGGCGCTGGTGGACGTGCTCGCGAACGACACCGACCCCGCGGGCGGCGTGCTCGTGGTGCAGGGTGTCACCGTCCCGGACGACGCCCCGATCAAGGTCGCGGTGCTCAACCACCAGATCCTGAAGGTCTCGGAGGTCAAGCGCCTGGACGGGCCGGTGACGGTCACGTACACCGTCGCGAACGGCTCCGGGACCACGACCGGTCAGGTGCGCGTGGTGCCGATCCCGGCGCCGGCGCAGCTGCGCCCGCCGGAGGCGGGTCCGGACGAGGCGACCGTGCACGTGGGCGACGTGGTGACGATCCCGGTGCTGAAGAACGACACGCACCCGGACGGCCTGGAGCTGACGCTCACGGACGAGCTGCAGGAGTCGCCGCCGGCAGCGGCGGGCGAGGCGTTCGTCTCCGAGGACACGGTGCGGTTCCGCGCCGGCCAGGAGGCCGGGACGTACCACGCCGTCTACGAGGTGAAGGACTCCAACGGGCAGAAGGACTCAGCCCAGGTGACCATCGTCGTCAAGGACGACCCGGAGAACGCCGCCCCGCAGCTCCCGGACATCACGGCGCGCGTGCTGGCCGGCGGTACCACCCGGATCCCGCTGAACCTGGACGGCACCGACCCCGACGGTGACTACGTCACCCTGAGCTCGATCTCCGCGGCGCCGTCGCAGGGCACCGCCACCATCGTGGACGGGTTCATCGACTACACCGCGGCCGAGGACGGCACCGGCCTGGACACCTTCACCTACCAGGTGACGGACACCCGCGGCGCCGTGGGCGAGGGCCTGGTCCGCGTGGGCGTCACCCCACCGCCCGCCACCAACCAGCCGCCGCAGGCCACCGACGACGAGACGACGGTGCGGCCGGGCCGCACGGTGGCCGTCCGTGCGCTGGAGAACGACACCGACCCCGACGGCGACGAGATCGGCCTCGTGGACAGCGCGTTCGAGGGCACCGAGGACATGGACCCCAAGGTCGTCGAGGACGACGTGGTGCTCACCGCGCCCGACGACGAGGGTTCCTACTCCTTCTACTACGGCATCCAGGACAGCTTCCGGGCCCGCGCGAGCGGCGCCATCACGGTGAACGTGGACAAGAACGCGCCGCTGCTGCGGCCGATCGCCCACGACGACGTGGTCACGGCGGACGACGTCGAGGGCTCCTCGTCGGTGACCGTGGACGTCAAGGCCAACGACGTGGACCCGGACGGCGTGGCCGCCGACCTCGAGCTGACGATCGACCCCGACCTGGAGGGCGTGCGGATCACCGAGGAGGGCTCGCTGGAGGTGCAGCTCACCGAGAGCGCCCAGGTGATCACCTACACCGTGACCGACATGGACGGCCTGGAGGCCAAGGCGTTCGTGCGGGTGCCGGGCGACCAGTCCCGGCCGCACATCAAGCCGGGCCTGGAGCCGCTCAAGGCGACCAGCGGCGAGCCGCTGACGATCGACATCGCGGACTACGTGGTGGTGCGCGACGGGACGAAGCCGCGGATCACCGAGGAGAAGACGGTCAAGGCGCTGGAGGGCAAGGTCGAGGTCGACGACGCGGACACGCTCGTCTACACCTCCGCCGAGGACTTCGCGGGTGCGGCGTCGGTCAGCTTCGAGGTGACCGACGGCAAGGGGCCCGACGACCCCGAGGGCCTGACGGCGGTGCTGACGCTGCCGATCGACGTCACCCCGTCCAAGAACATGCCGCCCAAGGTCACGGGCCGGCCCGTGCTGCAGGTCGCGGCCGGCGAGGAGAGCTCGGTCGACCTGTCGCGCTACGTCAAGGACCCGGACAAGGACCCGCTGACCTTCGACGTCAAGGGCGTCGAGGGCATCGCGCCGTCGGTCTCCGGGGACACGGTCTCGGCCCAGGTCGACCCGTCCGTGTCGAAGGGCACGGCGCAGGAGCTGGCGATGACGGTGTCCGACGGCAAGAACCCGGCCGTCGAGGCCGTGCTGACCGTCGAGGTCGTGGCCTCGACCCGGCCGCTGGTCCAGACCACGCAGGACGTGGTGCTCGACGCCCACCAGGGCGAGGCCACCACGATCCCGGTGCTGGACAACGACACCAACCCGTTCCCGAACAAGGAGCTGAAGCTGTCGGGCGTGCCGACGGTCGAGACGGGCATCGGCACCACCGAGTACCGCGGCAACCAGCTCGTGGTGACGCCGGACGAGGACTTCACCGGCGCCATGCTGGTGCGCTACCGCGTGCAGGACGCCACCGGTGACCCCGACCGCGAGGTCGACGGCATCGCGAAGCTGACCGTGCTGGGCAAGCCCGAGGCGCCCCGCGCGCCCCGGGTCGAGGAGGTGCGCTCGGAGACGGTGGTGCTGAGCTGGGACCAGCCCAACAACAACGGCGCGGACATCACCGGCTACACGCTGCGGACGCAGAACGGTCAGGAGCACGCGTGCAACACGACCACCTGCACGTTCGAAGGGCTCAAGAACAACGTGAAGTACACGTTCACGGTCACCGCGACCAACGACGTGGGCGAGTCCGACCCGTCACCGGCGTCGCGCGAGGCACGTCCGGACGAGAAGCCGGACCAGCCCGAGCCCCCGACGCTCGAGTTCGGTGACCAGAGCCTGACGGTCAAGTGGACCAACAAGGCCTACTCGGACCGCTCCCCGATCGAGTGCGTCAACCTGGAGATCAGCCCGGCCCCGGCCGACGGCGTGACGCAGAAGACCTGCCAGCCGGGCAGCACCACCACCTGGACCGGCCTCAACAACGGCACGGCGTACACGGTCCGGGTGCAGGCCAAGAACCAGGCGCCGGACCCGTCCGAGTGGTCGGTGCCGTCGGCCCCGGAGACCCCGGCCGCGCCCCCGGCGCAGCCGGCCGCGCCGACCGCGCAGCGGACGAACACCGCCGTGGGCGGCCAGATCGACGTGTCGTGGACGGCCCCGGCCAACAACGGTGACGCGGTGAAGAAGTACTACCTCGACGTCTACCAGGACGGCAACAAGGTCAAGACGCTCACGACGTCCGGCACCTCGCAGCCCGTCCAGGACCTGAACCCGGAGTCCTCCTACACGTTCACGGTCCAGGCCGAGAACAAGGCGGGCAAGTCGCCGGTCAGCGCCCAGTCCGCCGCGGAGCCGGCGTACGGCATCCCGACCGTCCCGACGGGCGTGGCCGCGAGCAACCCGGGCGACGGCCGCGCGACCGTGAGCTGGAGCGCGCTCCCCAGCGCGAACTTCCGTGGTCCGGCGCACCGGTACGAGGTGTCGGCCAACGGCCAGGGCAACGCGAACGCGGGCGACGCGACGTCGTACAACTACGGGGGACTGAGCAACGGCACCTCGTACACGTTCCAGGTGCGGGCGTGCAACCAGTACGTCTGCGGCGACTGGTCGGCGGCGTCCAACGCGGTGGTCCCCTTCGGCCCGGTGCCGAAGCCGACCATCTCCGCCGTCGGCGGGAACCAGAAGGTCACGTTCACCTGGGACGCTCGCGCGGAGAACGGCCGGTCCACCACGGTCCGCGTGACCGACGCGATCACCAGCACGGCCAAGAGCGGCTCGCAGTCGGCCTCCGCCAACTACAGCGAGCTGAAGAAGGCGTGTGTCACGGTGACGGACTCCGAGGGACAGACCAACAGCGCCTGCGCCGAGGCCCGAGCGGACGCCAGGCCCGACCCGCAGGCGTGGGTGACGAGGGGCTCGGGCGTCAACAACGGCGACTGCAGCGACTCCTCGTGCGCCTACATGGTCGTCAACTGGAAGGACTTCCCGACCGGTAACCACAGCGTCGAGTGCTACTCCGGCACGAACCCGGACGAGTCCGGGTGGCACAACATCCTGACGCCCGACCGCGCCTACACCGTGAACTTCGGGTCGGCCGACGGCAGCCGCCAGCTCAGCTGCTTCTACGGGTACCCGGGCACGCAGGTGGCCGTGAAGATCGACGGCACCCTGTACGAGGCCAGGACCTGGTAGAACCGACCCCGCCCGGGGGCCCCCCCCCCCGCCGGCCGGGGCGCCCAGAAAGGACCCAAAATAAACCCACCGGCCGGCCCGAAACAGCCCGAGGGGAAAAAAAGAATAACACCAAGCGGGGGC